>NZ_JBNNVQ010000027.1:0-62658 GCF_050280625.1 Pseudomonas sp. NPDC089569 | reverse complement strand
CTCCATAGCTACAACGGCTACCGATCGCCGGTAGCTATGGAGAAATTGGCGGCGTGAAAACCTTAACTGGTGTCCAGAATTACTTGACCAGTTCAGCCTCGCTCCTACGGGCGAAGGCGTTTTCAATGGCGCGGCATGACTTGAGGCCGCCTTCGCGGGCAAGCCTCGCTCCTACGGGCGAAGGCGTTTTCAATGGCACCGCATGGCTCGAGGCCGCCTTCGCGGGCAAGCCTCGCTCCTACGGGCGAAGGCGTTTTCAATCGCGCTGCATGACTCGAGGACGCCTTCGCGGGCCAGGCTTGCTCCTACGACGCGTCGATCCAGATTGTCTTGATCTCGGTGTACTGATCGTGCGCCCAGATCGATTTGTCGCGACCACCGAAGCCGGATTCCTTGTAGCCCCCGAATGGCGTGGACGCATCACCCTCGCCAAAACAGTTGACCGTTACCACGCCCGCGCGGATTTCCCGTGACAGCTTGATGGCGTTACGCAGGTTGTCGGTATAGACCGACGCTGCCAGGCCGTAGACCGAGTCATTGGCCAGGGCGATGGCCTGCTCTAGGGTGGTGAAGGTCGTAACGGCCAACACCGGGCCGAAGATCTCTTCCTGGAACAGGCGGCTTTGGGCGCTCACGTCATCGACCACCGTCGGCTCGACAAAGATGTCGCGCTCGGTGTTGCCACCGAAGACCACATTCAGCTTCTCGACGGCGGCGTGCTGCAGGTAGGAACGAACCTTCTCGAAATGCGCCTTGCTGACCATGGAACCGACGCGGTTTTGCGGGTCCAGCGGGCTGCCCATCTGCCATTCGCGCATGTGCACGCCGATGCGCTTCAACAGCTCGTCCTTGATGTCGGCATGGACAATCAGGCGCGAGGAGGCCGAGCAGTTCTCCCCCATGTTCCAGAAGGCGCCGTTGACCACATGGCTGGCGACCAGGTCCAGGTCTTCGACGTCGTTCATCACCACGGCCGGGTTCTTGCCGCCGCACTCGAGCACGATGCGCTTGAGGTTCGAATCGGCGGCGTAGTTGAGGAAGCGCCGACCGGTGGCCGTCGAACCGGTGAAGCTGACCATGGACACGTCCATGTGCCGCCCCAACGGTTCCCCAACTTCACTGCCGCCGCCGGACAATACGTTGAACACGCCGGCAGGCACGCCGGCCTGATGGGCAAGCTCGGCGACACGCAGGGCTGTCAGCGTGGTTTCCTTGGCCGGTTTGACGATGATCGAGCAGCCGGCGGCCAGGGACGGGCCGATTTTCCACGCCAGCATCAGCAGCGGAAAGTTCCACGGCAACACCAGGCCTACGACACCAATGGCCTCGCGCACCACCAGGGTCAAGGCGCCGGCGCCGACCGGTGCGGTGTTGTCGTAGATCTTGTCGATCAGCTCGGCGTGCCAGCGGATCGTGTGAATGGTTTCGGGAATGTCCGTGAGCTGGCATTCGCGAATGGGTTTGCCGCTGTCCAGGCTTTCCATGACCGCCAGCTCGTGGGCGTTCTGCTCCAACAGCTCGGTGAAACGCAACAGCACTTTCTTGCGCTCGCCGGGGCTCAGCTTGTGCCAGCGACCGTCATCGAACGCCTCCTTGGCCCTGGCCACGGCAAAGTCGACGTCTTGTGCATTGCACGCCGTGATCTCGGCCAGCACTTCATCGGTGGCCGGGTTGGTGGTGGTGAAGGTCTTGCCCGATACCGACCTGTACGGCGCGCCGTTGACGAAGGATTCGGTCGGGAACTTCAGTTTCTGCGCGATGGCGGCGTAGTCGGCCGCACTGAGAAGATCAGCCATTGTTCGAACTCCCGGTCACTTGCGCGACTTCGCGCTTGAGGGTGGCGATGATGTCTTTGAGGGCCTGCTTTTCGTGTTCGTACAGTGGTTGCAACGGCGACCGCACGCTGCCGGTGCGCAGGCCGTTGAGTTCGCAGCCGTACTTGATCGACTGGACGAACTTGCCGCTTTCCAGGAAGTCCATCAGCGGCATGAACGCGCTCATGATCCTGCGCCCCTTGTCGAAGTCCTTTTCGACCACGCAGGCTTCGTACAGCGCCACGTGTTCGCGGGGGATGAAGTTGGAACCAGCGCAGACCCAGCTGCGTGCACCCCAGGCAAAGAATTCCAGCGCCTGATCGTCCCAGCCGCAGGACAGGCTGATGTTCGGGTAGTTGCGCGCCAGCCTGTGCACTTGCGCCATGTCGCCGGAGCTTTCCTTGATGGCGACGATGTTTTTCGACTCGGACACCGCCTCGAAATACGCCTCGCCCATGTTCACGCCCATGCGTGCCGGGTAGTTGTAGAGCATGATCGGCAGGTCGGCGGCGCGGTCGACGGTCAGCGCGTGGATGGCGTTTTCCTTCTCGGTCGGCAGCGCATAGGGCGGCGAGCCGACCAGGATCGCATCGGCCTTGATCGCGCGGGCGGCCTTGGCGTATTCAACCGAGTCTTCGGTGCGGATGGCGCCGGTGCCGATCACCAGCGGCAATCGCCCGCCGATGACGTCCTTGGCCTGGGCGGCCAGTGCAATGCGTTCCTGGGCGGTGTGGGCGTAGTACTCGCCGGTCGAACCGCCGATGATGATGCCGTGTACCTTCGACTCGATCAGGTGTTCGAGGACCTCGGCAAATGCCGATGTGTCGATCTCGCCGTTCGCCGTCAGGGGAGTGATTGCCGGGGTATAAATGCCTTCGAACTTCATGATTGCCTCTCTATCGATATCAAGGATGGTTCAACTGCTCAACGCCGCCGCATCGCGCAGGTTCAGCGAGCGTGTTTCCGGGGCCATGGCCCATGCCGCGATCAGTCCGATAAAGGTGACCAGCGCCGCCACATACATGGTGTTGCCGATACCCAGTGTCTGAAGGGAAACAGGAACGAGGTAAGTGCCGACCGCCGCGCCGACACGGGACAGCGACGTGCCGATGCCGACGGCAAAGGCACGGATTTCCGTTGGAAAGAGTTCGTTGGGATAGACCAGTTGCAGGACCTGTGCCCCACCGATAAACACCGCATAGGCACCGAACAGGAACAGCACGAGCATTTCGTTGCCGTTGGAGAACACCGCCAGCATCAACAACGAAAGTCCTGACCAGAGAAAACTGTTGATCAGCATGCTGCGTCGCCCGATCACATTGATCAGCCTTGTTGCGAGTACGCAGCCCACTACGAACAACAAGGTAATGGCCATGGAGCCGTAGGAAGCCCACTCGCCTTTGAGATTCAACGCCAGCAGAACCTTGGGGGCAAAGGCATAAACGGCGAAGACCGGAATGATCGAGCACGACCAGAACACCGAGACAAAGAACAGCCGCTTGCCATAACCGGAACGCAGCAAGTCACCGAACGTCATTTTCTTTTCGTCTGGCTGCTCCGGCAGATCGCGCAGCGAATAGTTCGGGCCATAGACACGCTTGATCACTTGCTCGGCGTCGCGCTGGCGACCTTTGCTCAATAGCCAGCGGGCGGACTCCGGTGTGCCGATGCGCAGCAGCAACAGCACCAGGCCAATGACCGAGGCGCTTGCCAATGCATAGCGCCAGGCATCGTCGCCGCCCGTATTGAGAATGGCGTTACCGACGATGTAAGCGAAGGCCGCACCGGCAAACCAGAGGATGGTGAGGGCTGCGAGTCGCGGTCCGCGCTGTTTCTTTGGCAGGAACTCCACCAACAAGGAAGTGGCCACCGGATATTCGATGCCCACCGCCAGACCGATAATGAACCTGAAGGCAAATAAAGCTACGGCCGACTCAACCCACAATTGCGCCAGCGAACAAACAATGAATAACGACGGGCCGATAAAATAAACGGTCTTGCGGCCTAACTTGTCGGTCAGCCAGCCACCGATAAAACCGCCAAAGAACACGCCCATCAACGCCGATGCCGCAATCATCCCCTGCCAGAACTCGCTCAGGTTCAATGCCGTTGTAACTTGCATCATGGCAATGCCGATAATGCTCAATACATAACCGTCGATAAACGACCCGCCTCCCGAACGGGCCGTCAATAAACGGTGAAAGTTATTCAGAGGAACATCCTCGATGGATGTATTAGGACTTGTCATTATTGTCTCCCGTTTCGCCTCGTTCATTCGAATAACGCAAACGCAAACCCGAATTCCGGGCAAACGAAAGCCGTCTTGATCGGAAACAGTCCACCGCCGTGGATAAACCCACGGAGCCGGAAACTTCCGGTCAATCGTTTGAATTCGAACTATCTATAACGCGTGTTACTTGATCAGCTTTCCTTTCCTGCGCGGCATTGGCCCCACATCAGGTTCATGTTCACGCCGGCCGACAGAATCGGCTCGGGCGGGTTTCTGTTCGGTCCCGGAGAAGCCAACAGAAAATCGATCAGAGGGTTGCGTTTGCCTGCCAGCCAGTCCGCCAGCAAGGTGCCCGTCACCGTACCCCGCGTGACCCCGAGCCCGTTGCAGCACAACGCGCCGTAAACGTTGTCGGCCAATTGGCCGAAATGCGCCATGTGGTTGCGGGACATCGCCAGCGAACCGCCCCAGGTGTACTCGAAGCCAACGTCGGGGAGCATCGGGAATCGGCGCTCGAAGGATTCCTTGTGCCGTTGATTGAAGCGCTGCAGGTATTTGGCATGGCTGCGGCCGTCGGCATTGAAGCTGAAGCTGTTGCGCACCAGCAGGCGGTTGTCCGGGGTCCGGCGCAGGGTGGTGCCGAATGGATCGGCGGGAATCACCCCCCAGTAAGGCCGCCCGCCCAGGCGCGCCTGTTCTTCCTGCGTCAACGGCCGGGTCAGGCTGGCGTAGGTGAAAATCGGCAGCATGCGGCCTTTGAGGAAGCCGAAGCTCATGGCGAACGCGTTGTTGGTCAGCAGCAACTTGTCGGCAACGATGCGGCCGAACTTGTGAGTGAGGATGGTCTTGTCGCCATACTCCACCTCGGTAATGGGAGTGTTTTCGTACAGTGTGACGTTGGCCGGCAGGCTGTCTGCCAGCCCCTTGACCAGCGCAGCCGGCTGGATGAGCGCAGTGCCAGGGGTAAACAGGGCCTTGCGATAGAAGTGGGTGCCGATGTGATCGGGCAAGTCTTTCTGCTCGATCATCTCGTAATCCTGACCGAGCTTGTCCAGCCCACGGCGATAGGCATCCAGCACCGCAATGCCGCGATCCTCAATGGCCGCCTGATACTTGCCGCACATGCTGAACTGGCATTGAATCCGGTGCTTTTCCACCAGGCTTTTAAGGATCGATTGTCCGGTCAGGTTCAACTCCATGCTGATCCTGGCCGTCTTGATATCGCCGATGTAATCGTCGGCACCGATATCGTGCGGCAGGTCGATGGCGAAGCCGGCGTTTCTACCGGAAGCACCGTAACCGACTTCCTGGGCCTCGATCAGGACGATCTCGTCATCCGGAAAATTCAGTGCCAGTTGCCGAGCCGCTGCCAGCCCGGTGAACCCGGCTCCCACCACCACCCAACGCGCCGAACGAATACCGGTGTGAGACGCACGCGCCACCCTGGGTGGACTCAGGTGGAACCAGCCGCAAGTGGAGTCGTCTGCGGGTGTGTATCTGATCTTTGCCATTTTCGTGACCTGGGTTCTTTTATCGTTGTAATCCCTGAAAGCGTCCCTTGTGCACGATCCCGTCACGGTGCGAGTGCTGGTTCTGCCAGTGCAACCGGCCTTGCTTTCAGTAGTTGAGTGCCACTTCCAATCCTTCCGGCGCGGCGTATTCGGACATCCGTCGACGGGACAGCTCCAGATGCGCGCGCACGATATCCCCGGCCAGAACCGGATCATTGTTTTCAATGGCGCTGATCATTTCGTCGTGCTGCCCGGCCGCCAGCTCCAGGTCTTCCTGCATGTCGGCGGTTGTCGGGTGGCGATAGAAAATCTTGCCCAGCCGTGCGTGATCGATCAGCAGGCGCTGCAAGCTCGGCATCAGGTAGGCGTTGTGCGCCATCCTGCCGATTTGCAGGTGGAATTCGTCGTTGTAGAGCACGCGCTTCTCGACATCCTTTTCTTCGATGGCGGTGCGGAAAAGCGCCTGGATACGCTTGAGTTCGGCAATCTCGGCAGCCGTTGCGTGGGTCGCGGCCAATTGCGTGGTGGCGATGTAGATCAGTGGCGCGGCAAGGAAAAAGCTGCGCAGCGATTGATAGTTCATCGAAGAAACCCGCGCTGCGCGGTTGGCTTCCAGATCGATGTAACCCTCGGCCGCCATTTGCCGCATCAGTTCACGAACCGGTGGACGGGACAGCCCGAACTCGTCGCACAAGGCCAGCTCATCCACGACGGCGCCGGGTGCCAGCTCCATGCTCAGGATCCGGCGCCGCAGCGCTTCGCCCAACACGGCTTTGCGGTCGACAGGCAAATCGCTGGAAACCTGCTGATCGAGTTCTTTTGTAGCCATCTTCAGAAACCTTCGTACGGGTGAGTGAGCACTGTCTACTACCTGTATTCGAACTATAAAACAACGTTATTCTTTGTGTCTACAATTAAAATACACAAAAGAAACAGGGCTCAATGGCAGGTGATGAGTGGTTGTCGAGGGTTGGTTTCCGAGAGGCTCCGCGTCCCCTCCAGAGCCGAACGCGGAGCGTCCGTTGCGGCGTTCCCACGCGGAGCATGGGAACGATCGGAAGACCGGGTGATAGATCGTTCCCACGCTCCGCGTGGGAATGCAGCCCGGGACGCTCCGCGTCCCCTCCCGAGCCGAACGCGGAGCGTCCGTTGAGGCGTTCCCACGCAGAGCATGGGAACGATCAGGGAACCGGGTGATAGATCGTTCCCACGCTCCGCGTGGGAATGCAGCCCGGGATGCTCCGCGTCCCCTCCCGAGCCGAACGCCGAGCGTCCGTTGAGGCGTTCCCACGCAGAGCGTGGGAACGATCGGAAGACAGGGCTATTTGACCAGCCGGGTTTCCCTGGATGGCCGATAACCGAAGTAGGAGCTGTAGCATTTGCTGAAGTGGCTGGGCGAAACGAATCCGCAGGCCACCGAGACTTCGACGATGGTCAGTGTGGTGTGCTGCAACAGGCGTCGCGCTTCGGTGATGCGCAAGTCCATGTAGTAGCGCTGCGGCGTGGTGCCCAACTGCTCCTTGAACAAACGCTCGATCTGGCGCCGGGAACGGCCCGCATAAACGCACAGCGCGTCCATCTCCAGCGGTTCTTCGAGGTTGGCGTCCATCAGGTTGACCACCTCACGCAGCGGGCCGCTGACCGAGGCATTGAGCGAAGGCTTGATGCGTCGGTAGCGTGAAGCCTCGAACGCCAGAATGTCTTCGATGCCGTCGGTCAACGCCTTGTCGTGCAAGCCCCTGATCCATTCCAGCGCCATATAGAACGTACCGTTCGGACTGGAGGCGGTCAGGCGATCGCGGTCCACCACATAGGCTTCGCTGGTGACCTGGGTCAGCTTGGCGATTTCCGCCAGCGCCGGGCGATGCTCCGGGTGAATGGCGCAACGATAACCGTCCAGCAGCCCGGCACGGCCGAGAAACCAGGCACCGTTCCACAGCCCCGCCAGGGTTACGCCCTGCTCGGCCGCGTCGTGCAAAAGCCCGATCAATGCCTCGTCGGCCTTGAGCGTCGTGCGGTAACCGCCACACACCACCAGCAAATCCAGCGCCTGAATCTCGGCATGGCTCAGACATGCATCGGGCCGGATCACCAGCCCCAGATCGCTGATCACTTCGCCATCGGTCAAGCCGAAGGTTTTCGTGGAAAACAGCTCCGGTCGCAGCAGGTTGGCGGTGACGACGGTATCGAGCGCCTGGGTGAAGGCCGGCAACGAAAAATGCTCCAGCAGCAAAAAGCCTGCCCTCGCCCGGACCGACTGGCCTTCGTGCTCCTTGAGGTAGCGCAGGTTCTTACCCTTCATGCCACCGCTGAACTGACGTCGTTCTACCAACGCACGCCTCGCTTCGTCGCCTGGACGACCTTGTGATTCAACGCCTTGATACCTGTCACTCCCGAGCGCAAAGTCCGAAATCCGCGAGCCGCAATCGGCTCGCTGCGCGCTCTGTTTACGCAAGTTGAAACCCGTGGGCAAGCGGATCTTTTTCATCGACGAAAATTGTGTTGTGGCCGATCACTTCCGCCCAGCCGCTGATACTCGGTTTTATCCCGTCGAATTCTCCCACTCGGGTCGCGGCCTCGACCTTCCCTTCGAAGATCGTCCCGATCAGGCTTTCATGGCGGAACGTATCCCCTACCTTCAAGCGGCCCTTGCCGAACAACTGCGCCATGCGCGCCGATGTCCCGGTGCCGCCGGGTGAGCGGTCGATGGCTTTTTCACCATAGAACACTGCACAGCGACCATGGGCGTTGAGGCTTTGGGCCTTGTCGCACCAGATCACGTGGTGCACGCCATTGATGCGCGGGTCGTCCGGGTGGACGGGATGGCAGGCCAGGGCGACCGCTTCGCGCAGTTTCTGGCTCAGGTCGACAATGTCCGCTGCCTTCATGCCTTCCAGCCCGGTCCAGTTTTGCTGGGGCTCGACCACTGCGTAGAAATTGCCGCCGTAGGCGATGTCCACGCTCAACGTCCCGACGCCCTCGACCTGCACGACCAGGTCCGCGCTGTGCAGGTAGCTGGCGACGTTGAACAAGCGAATCGACTCGACTGACCGCCCCTCCACGACGTACTCGACATCCACCCGCCCCGCCGGCGTTTCGATAGCCAGCTTGCCGGGTTCGCGTGGTTCGACCAGGCCTTCCTCGATGGCGACGGTGGCCAGGCCGATGGTCCCGGCGCCACACATCGGCAGGCAGCCGCTGACCTCGATGAACAGCACGCCGACGTCACAATCTTCACGCACGGACGGGTAAAGAATCGCGCCGGACATGATGTCGTGGCCACGGGGCTCGAACATCAGCGCGGTGCGTACCCAGTCATGTTCACGGACGAACATCTCCCGTCGCTCGACCATCGACACCGATGGCAGCAACGGCCCTCCGCCTGCGACAACCCGCACCGGGTTGCCGCAGGCGTGTGAATCAATACAGAAAAAACTGCGTCTCATGCTGACAATCTCTCAGACCATTTGCCGTGGGGAATGACGTTGCAAGGCACCGCGCGACAAGCGATCGAGCAGCAAGGCGACCGCCACGATGGCCAGGCCGGCGCGAAGGCCCAGGCCCATCTCCATGCGTGTCAGGCCACGGGTAACTTCCGCGCCAAGGCCACCGGCGCCTACCAACCCTGCCAATACCACCATCGCCAGCGACAGCAGGATGCATTGGTTCAGCCCGACCAGGAGCGTCGGCGCGGCCGTCGGCAATTCGATCTTGAACAGAATCGAACGTGGCGAGGCGCCCAACGCTTGGCCCAGCTCCAGCAGATCCTTGGGCAGTTGCTTGAACGCCAGCGTGGTCAGACGCAGCATCGGCGGGATGCCATAGACGATGGTGGCAATGATGGCCGGCACGCGGCCGAGGCTGAACAACATCACGGCCGGAATCAGGTACACCCACGGTGGTACGGTCTGCATCACGTTGAGAATGGGCAGGAACGCGTCATCGACCCGCTTGACCCGTGCCGCCAGCACCCCCAGGGGAAAGGCGACCGCCACTGAAATCAGCACCGCCACCGAAACCAGGGCGATAGTCTGCATCGACGCCACCCACAATCCCGAGAACAGGCAGAACGCCAACATCAGCCCGGCAAAAATCGCCACGCGCAGGCTGGCGAAGAAGAACGCCAATACCACCACCGCCGCAATCAGCGCATAGGCCGGTGGCGCCAGCAAGGCGGTTTCGATGCCGCCCAAGGTCGTCTCGATCACCTTGCTGATCAGCACGAACAGACCGTGCAGATTGGCGTTCAACCAATCGATGGCGGGGGCGAGAAATTCGCCGGGAGAGAAACGCATATCCGCAAGGCTCATTGACTGTCTCCCATCCGCGACCGCGCCGCACTTTGCGCGAGCCGGTCGAGGATCATGGTCAGAATCACGATGGCAATCGCCGCGTTGATCGACTTGGCGATATCCAGCGTACGCACCGCGCCGTAGATCGATTCACCCAGGCCGCCGGAGCCGACAATGCCGGCAATCACCACCATGCCGAACGCCATCATCAGGCTCTGATTGACCCCGGCCATGATGCTCGGCATGGCGAACGGCAAGCGGATCTTGAAGAACATCTGCAACCCGGTCACACCGCTGGCCTCGCCCAGTTCTATGAACTCCTTGGGTGTCATGCGGATGCCCAGGGAGGTCAGGCGCAACGCCGGAGGCACCGCGACGATGAAGGTCGCCAGCAGCGCAGTCGCAGGACCGTAGCCGAGCAGCGCAATCGCCGGCAGCAGGTAGATGTAGGGCGGCAAGGTCTGCACCAGGTCCAGGCAAGGGTCGACCACGCGATCCACCACCGGCGCCAGGCCCGCCAGCACACCCAGCGGCACGGCCACCAGCAACGCCAGTACCGTAGCCGTCAGCACCAGCGCCAGGGTGCTGACGGTTTCCGGCCATAAGCCGATGACGGCACAGGCGAACAGCGCCAGGGTCGACAGCACCGCGAAGCGGACTCCGACCATGCGCCAGCCGATCAGGCCGATGATGATTGCAACGACATAAAACGGCGGGTAGGCCAGGCACCACAGCACGCCTTTGAAAATGCCCTGCAGCAACGTATTGAAGGTCTCGAAGACCGACTCGCCATGCTCGGAAAGCCACTCCAGGCCCGCGTCGACCGCCGAGTCGAATTGCGCGGAAAAATCGGGCGTACTCATGTCGACGCCTCCAGGACGGTGTTCGCCTGTTCGGCTGCGTTGTCGTTAGGCAGGCCTTGTACGCCGCGCAGCAGATCGCGCGGTGTGATGACGCCCACCACTGCTGCGTTTTTCACCACGACGACGGCGTCGAGTTCGGATGCCGTGGTCAGGCTGATCAGTTCGTTGATATCGGCCTCGGCCGACGCTTTCGGCAACCGGGACAGGTCGCAGTCCGGATGAGCGGCCTGGAACACTGCCACCGGTGTCATCACCGAATGCGCCTTGACCAGGTGCAAGCGGGAGATGCCGGCGACGAACTCGGCTACATAATCGTCGGCCGGGTTGAGGACAATCTCCTCGGCGGTGCCGACCTGGATGATCACACCATCCTTCATGATCGCAATGCGGTCGCCGATGCGAATCGCCTCGTCCAGGTCGTGGGTGATGAACACGGCGGACTTGCCCAGTTCCTTGGTCAACTGGCGAAACTCGTCCTGCAGTTGCCGGCGAATCAACGGGTCCAGCGCACTGAAGGGCTCGTCCATGAGGATCACTTCGGGGTCCGCGGTAATCGCCCGCGCCAGGCCGACCCGCTGCTGCATCCCGCCCGACAGTTCACTGGGATAACGCGACGCCCAGTCTGTCAGGCCGACCTTGGCCAGCGCCCGCTCCGCCACTTTGTATCGCTCGGCCTTGCCGACGCCCTGTACCTCCAGGCCGAATGCGGTGTTTTCCAACACCGTGCGATTGGGCAGCAAGGCGACGCTCTGGAACACCATGCCGATATTGCGCGCCCGCACCTCGCGCAATTGCGCGGCAGACAGGGCGGACAGATCGTTGCCCTTGACCAGCACCTTGCCGGAGCTGGGCGTGATCAATTTGTTGAGCAGCCTGATCAGGGTGGACTTGCCACTGCCGGACAGTCCCATGATGCAGAAGATCTCGCCGCGACGAACCTGCAGGCTGACGTCGGATACCCCGACCACACAACCGTAATCCTGCAGGATCTGTGTCTTGCCGAGTCCCTTTTGCACCACGGCATCCATCGCTGCCTTGGCGTTCTGGCCGAAGATTTTCCAGACTGACTGACAATCGACGAGTACTTCGTTGGTGTCTATTTGGACTGTATTCATTGGTTTGCCTATTGAACCAGTTGTGCTGGTTTTTCTAATTGATCAAAACTCGGCAGTGGCATGAAAAAGTGTAGCGTCAGGGTTTTTTAATGTTTTCCCAGCGTTTCAGCAGATCGGCATTTTTGGTCGTCCAGTCGTTGACGGCCTGCTCCATGCTTTTGCCGTCCTTGACCTGGCCGTTGATATTGGTGATATCAGCCAGCGGCACATAAACACTCGCCATCACTTCACGGGCGTGCGGGTACTCCTCGGAGAAACCTTTATGGCCGATCCAGTAGTAGCCTTGTGGTGGAGGGAATACGCCTTTCGGATCTTTCAGGAACTTGAGATCAAACTTCTGCGCCATCCAGGACGGCTCCCAAACGGTCACGGCCACCCACTCCTTGCGATCGACCGCCGACTTCAGGGCCGCCGTCATGGCCGCCGTACTGCCTTCGAGCAGTTGCAGCTTGATCCCATAATCCTTGACGGCCTTGGTGGCGTCGCTCATCAGACCGGAACCCGGTTCGATGCCGATGATCTTGCCGCCGAATTTGTCGGCGTTGTCGTTCAACTGTTCGATGGAGTCGATGTCGACGTACTTGGGCACGGCGATGGCCTGGTACAGGCCATAGGAAACCGGCGACAGTTTTTCCAGGCGGTTCTTGTTCTTGTTCCAGTAGTCCTGTGCCGCATAGTCGGTTTGCGACGCCAGCACCTGGATATCACCCTTGGTCAGTGCCGCGTAGGCAATACCCCACTCGGAAAACTCGATGACCTTGACCGTATAACCGGAATCTTCCAGCACCTTCTTGGTAATGCCGGTAATGGGCGTCAAATCTTCCCAGGACAAAGTCCCGACAGTAATGGTTTTCTCCTCGGCGTGAACAGGCAGGATAAACATGCCCATTAACACGACCGCGCAAATTGCCTTCCAGATTTTGTTCATGGCATTCCTCGATCTTTGGTTAAACCTGTTTTTATTAGCCTCTAAACAATAGAAGCCCGTGGTGCGAAACTTTTAGTCCACCATCCGGTTTAGCGTTTATTGCCTGTTGATTCATGCCTGAACCAACACTCAATGCAGTCTGCCTCGCTGGCAGAAACTCATATTGATCGGGCCGGGATCAATATTATTTAAGTACAAAGGGCAAGTCGGCCTTCATCCCTTGCGGCGCAATGAACATTTCCATGTTTTCACGGGAAAGTTCCCAGTGTTCGAACACCAGATCGACCACCGCACTTTCGTCACGATTCTCGATGGCAACAATGAATGAATCGTGGTGCTCGGCCGAAAGTTGCAAGCGTTGCTCGGTATCCTCGTCGCGAGGGCGGAAGAACGTATGACCGATGCGCGCATGATCGATCAGCAACCGCTCCAGGCTCGGCTCCAGATACTGGTTGCCGGCCATTTCACCCATGATCGCGTGGAACCGATTGTTCTCCACCACCATCATCAAGGCATCGCGCGCTACCGTTGCTGCGCGGAAACGACGCTGGGTCTCCTTCAGGTCGGCCAACTGATGGGACTTGAAGTTCTGCACCGCCAGTCGACCGATCGCCGCGTAGACCATCGGCGCCACCAGGAAGAAGTTGCGCAAGGTCGAGTGGTTCATCGGAATCACCCGCGCGCCGCGGTTCTCGCGGATATCGATATAGCCCTCACCGGCCAGACGCCGGAACACCTCACGCACCGGCGTCCTGGAAAGGCCATAGCGCTCGCTGATCGCCACCTCGTCCAGCGCCTCGTCAGGATCGAGCTCCATCGTGAGAATCTGGCGCTTGAGGTCGTCATAAAGAGTGCTCTTGCCGTTTTTCACAAAAGACCTCCGGGGTAGCGAAACTGCGTTTATTAGTGTTGTTGAAATCAGATTCGCACGGGTTTCGGGGACCGTCAATGCTTTGTATTTTATTTGTATACAGAGAAAATACTGCAAGAACACACATGAAAAATGGCTCCAGCCCTTTGAAAACAGGGGGTTGGATTTGCAGGGTTGCGATGGGTGGGTCGTTAACAGGAATGTTTTTTGTCGCGGATTGGATGGTCTTGCTGACTGTGGCCGTGGTGGTTGGGGGAGTCGGTAGTCAGAGGGCGACACGGCGGGAACCGAGCGCGACGTCGATGCGGCACGCAAGGCAACCCGCCGATTCTTGCCCCACTGCGCTAAAGTGGCGCGACGCTATCAGAGGATCACCGCAACATGAATGAGTTTTTTCAGGGCAGCTGCCTCTGCGGTGCAGTCACCTATTGCATATCGACAGCGTTGAAAGCCGTCACCCATTGCCATTGCAGAAAGTGCCGGAAAAGCCATGGCGCGGCCTTCGCGACTTACGCGAGCGCTCCGGCCTCGGCAGTCTCGATCCTGACCGGTGTAGAAGCACTCAAGGGCTATGAGTCATCCGAAGGCGTAACACGCCGGTTCTGCGGCACCTGCGGCTCTTCGCTTTTCTGGTCTGATTCCAAGGGTGCTTTTTCGCAGTGGATCTCGATTGCTATCGCTACCCTGGATACGCCGTTCTCTGTGAAGAAGCAGAAACACAGCTGCGTCGGTGAGAAGGCGAGTTGGTACGAAATAGATGCGCGACATCCACAGACGATTTGAGTCCCAGGGCTGATCTTTCATGACGGCCGATGCACTAACTTCACCTTTCCGCTACCACCACCGCCGCAGAAAAACCGCTCGCTGCCATCGGATTAGGGAAAAGGGTTACTTCAAGTCCTGAGCGAGAAACCTGCTGGCTATCTCGGTCACGCCTTTAAGCGCCAGACGCAGTGTCTGCGGCTCCGTACGGTACTGCAACGGCGTGTAGCCATAATCATTACCGCTGCTGAAAGGCGTCACCCCTTCTGCTTGTCGCCACAGTTGTTCATCACCCCGTTTCATCACCGCGTCCACCCTGATCACCGGGTAGACCACGCTGCTGAACCCTTGCGTCAGGGCAAAACCCCAGCTATCGACCGTCAGCTGAATCTGCACATCGGCCGTTTCGTCATCGCCTACCATTTTGAGCGACGGGTTACGGGCCAGCTCGGCGGCAAAGTTCGCCCTCAGCAGCTCGCCCAGGTCGATTTTTTCGGCCTCCATGACATAAAGAATCGCCTGAGCCGTCGGCATCGATGCCAACTCACCAGCCTTCAGGCCTGCCGCGAAACCCGCACCGGTCAAGGCACTAGTGCCTACGCGGGACGTCCCGCTCGCCATCCCGACACCCGCCCCCAGCCCGGCCCCCAACGCCGCCGCCCAAGCCTGCTCGCGCCCCATGTAACTCATCTGCTGGCGTTCCCACTTAACAGGCAAGACCTTCACGGTCTTGATTTCGGCACGGTGTTCAGGCGTGAGTTTCTGGTTGGTGCAACCTGCTATGAGGAACACGGTAAACAGTACGAAGAATAGTTTTTTCACATCAATCCTTATGCTTCATCCAGCGGGACACAAGGCTCAACGGGACAGAGCATTTGAGTGAAATGCCTGCCCGAAGGCTTTCGCTTTTATCCCATCGAAGCTCGATCCTTTGGAAATCGAGCGTGATAGCAATATAGTGGCGCGCAATGTTAGACGGCTGGGTTTTTGGCGTCAAATAATCATCATCACGCGTCAAGTGAACGATTGCGCTGATATCTTTGCCGGTGATGGAGAGCACGCCCTCCACTTGCCTGCGTCAGGTCATTGTCGGCGCTGGTGATTCGTTCCGGTCGTAGCCAGTAATGAGGAAACGGGTTCGACGAGGTTCAGCCAAGCAGGTTGAGATAAAGGGAAACCCTGCGGTTAGAAGCTGCAGGGCGAGTTGGCTTTTATCCTCGACTTGAGACCGGTTAATGGGTGTCCCCTTTTCCGCGCCTTTTCCGTTCAACAGAAAATCGTTGCGCAGATGCTCGATGCCCTGATTGCTCAGGCCACGGCCAAAGCGAGCGGTGAAGGAAGGGAAATTTTGCAGTAAGCAGATAAAACAACACCGGCACGAGACCGGTGTTGAGTGAAGTCTATGTAGAACAACTATTCATAAATTTTCGATGCACACAATATCTTTGCAAAAGTACTCCAGCTAGGGCTAGTAACATCACTATCGCCAGAGTTTTTTGCATACATATCTATTGACCTAATCCAGGCTTCCATTGCAGCCAAAAATCTCTCTAAAACTTAAAGGGGACAGATTTATTTTTTAGATTATGAACACACCTTTCAACCCGGCAATCCTTTCAGAAAAATAAATCCGTCCCCTTTTCCTTTTTCTTAAGTTAATAAACTCGTCGGCGCTTGGAATACCTTTTGCACCAACTAGATTTTAAGAAAAATAGAAAAATCCGGCCCCAGTTCACTTCTTAGGCTTTCAGCCAATCGTTCTCCCTCCTGCTTGAATTCGCGCTCTAATTCTTCACTCTTGAATCCAGAATTTGGCGGATAATCAGAATCGAGTGTTTCATCGTACATGGCAGCCCACTTTGATAGACGCCGCTGAAGCTCTTCAGAGATAGGAAGCTCGCAAGGAGCTATGTCCCCATACTCATCGGGGGACATATTCCAAAGCGGATGACATTGATAATCCGCCATCAACTTTATTTTTTTCACTTAACGCTCCCTCTTGGATTTGCACCGACGACAAACCCGTTGTCGCCAACGGTCACAGCAATCCGCTGCGATTGCCCATTTATAGTTAACTCATAAATTGGACGCCCAGTTCCAGAGCCTTGATAACCAACGAACCTACCCTCAGAAACCGCCTTCATTACCACGCCCGGGATCTCAGCCTCAGACACGCCCATCTGAGCAAATTGGCTTCCATGCTCTTCAATAATGTGCTGCAACCCGGCTTTTGAGTTTCCAGTTTCTAGGAATACAACCTTGCCATTAGAACTGCGAGTCGTTGCAATGACATTCTCAGGTGTAAATTTCACACCATTAGCAGCTAACTCATCAAGCAAAGATGTGTTCAGAGTGCCTTTTGCACCAGCTCCACCAAGACCTTTGAACGCTCCCGCCCCGCCGGACGCCGAGAGCATTAGAGCGATTGCCATTTCCCCCCAATACTCAGGCTCGCTCAACATCATACCGTAGCTTTCAGCCGCCTTGGCACCTTGCCCCTTGTTTGCATAAAGTAGGGTTGAGGCTAAATCAAGCTGCCATTGCGTTGAGTACCTGAAGGCCTCCTGCATCTCCGTAGGAAGCGCCACGTAGGCGTTGTACTCGGTAGGCTCCATGATCATCCATGGTTTACCAGACTCGTCCAGCAACGTATAGCTAACAGGATTTGAAGCAGCATCCGTGTTCAGTACAGCATTACCGAGATTCTGAGAGTGCTCCCCCGCCATTTTTAATATCGTTGAACACCCAGCTCCACTCTTATCGTTTGAGCAGGCTTCGTACTTTTCCTGAAACTCGTCAAAATGACTCTGGAAGTTATATAACGTCGCATTGTTGGCAACCCACGCCCCTGTTTGCAAAGCGTTCGGGTCATCACCCCCTTGCGTCGACGCGGCAACAACCCCAACGATCTGAGAAGCCATTGATAGCAGGTCGGGGTTGCCACTGACCAAATTGTTCAGATCTACGATAAGCGCTTCATTCGCTCCCGCCGCCAGTGCCCCCGTCTTGAAATCCCCACCGGTTATTTCAGCCAGTAATCCACCGACCATCGCATGGATAGCGATTTTCTGTAGAGACCCGTCATCAAATACCCCTTTCGTGTAGTCACCGACGGCATTGAAACTGGCTGCTGCCAAGGTGTTGAACAAGGCGGTTTTCAGCGCGTCACTAGCACTCCCCCCTTGTCCAAGCGCCTTGCTCAATAGCGCTGATGTTTCGCCTTGCAATATTTGATTGCCGGCAAACCGACCAATCCCTTCCAGACTGCTCAGATCAACAGTGACTGCCTTTGTAAACGGGTTAGTCGATGTCTTTACAATGCCGTCAAACAAACCAGCAGTTATTCCAGCCGTTAACCCCGAAATGACATACCCTTTCAGTGAATCCGAAGACGTCACATCTTTGAATACGGCACCCAGATTTCCTCCGTTGTTGATGAAACTGGTGGCTGCATTTGTAGCAGCCCCAGTAGCCACAGCGGCCAAACCTGTCGCTCCGATAGTTCCAATACTGGCAGACATCGCACTCAGTGCCGCAGGTCCCACAACAGCCGCCATGACAATCGCAATGATCATCTGCGCTGCCGGCCCCAATCCCGAACTGTCGTACTTGAACGACTCGTGGATCTCCTTGACCAGTCGCCAGTCGACGTCCCCACGTGCCTCGGCGTCTTTGAGCCACGCCAACTGCGGATCCGCCTGCACCATGGCATCAATGGTCTGGCTGACAGTTTGCTGGTCCACTTCCTTGATGCCGATGTTCAGGCCGTCGACCGCCTTGATCACGATGTTGCCGTTGGCAATCATCTGCGTCTGACGCAACGTCTCATCGGTATTGCCTTTACCCGACATCGATGTCCACGCCAAGCTGTTGTTGCTCTTCTCGTGACTCTCCTGATGCAGGTCCTTCACCGCCTCAAACGTGATGCTCCCACCACTGTCCAGGGTGATGTCCTTGCCGCTGTCCAGCTTCGCCACCTGATAGCGCTGGTCGCCGCCGCTGACCAGGGTCAGGTTGCCGCCGCTGGTGATCTCGCTGCCGACGTAGGTCACGTCGGTGACTTCGTCGCGGCGGGTGGCCTTTTGGCCGAAGCTGCCTTTTTTCTTTTTGTCGTACAGCGAGTAGTCGCTGTCTTGTGCGGCCAGCAGGTCGAGGTTGTTGCCGGCGACCAGGTAGGCTTCGTTGCCCGCCGTGATGCGGCTGGAGATCAGGGCCAGGTCGTTGCCGGCGCTGAGCGACAGGTTGCCGCCGGCCGTGAGGGTGCTGGCGATTTGTTTGACGTGGTCTTCCTGGGTGGTGACGCTCTTGGTCTTGGAGTAAGAGTGACTTTCGTCGGCGGCCGAGGCGATGCTCAGGTCGCCTTGTGCCGTCAGGTCGATGTTGCGTTGCGCGGTGAGGTCGCTGGCGATGATGCCGAGGTCACGGCCGGCGCTCAGGCTGATGTCGCGCCCGGCGTCCAGGCTCGATCCGAATTGCGTCACCGAGCTTCTTTGCCGGCTGCCGCCGGTGTCCGCGCTCTGCTGTTCGGCCGAGACGATATTGAGGTCGCGTCCGGCCTGGATGGTCGTATCGCGGCCACTGCTGAGCACGCCGCCGCTGTTGAGCAGGTCCCGGCCTGCGGTAATGGACAGGTCGTTGGCCGCTTCGATGCGCGCGGCGCTGTCCAGATAGTTGCGCTGTTGGCTGTAGCCGTTGCTGCTGAGCTCCGCGCTGGTGACCGTGCGTTCGTTGATCACATCGCCGTTGCGGGTCGTCAGGGACACATCGCGTCCGGCAATGACACCGCCGGACTTGTTGACGATGTTGTTGCCGGCGGACAAGTCGAGACGGCTGCCGGCTTCGATCAGACCGCTGTTGGTCAGGTCCTGCCCGGCGGAGGCGGTCAGGTTGTTGGTGGCGCGCAGGGTGCCGGCGTTGTTCAGGTCCTGCCCGGCGATCAGCGTGACATCGCTGCCCTGGATCAATGCCCCGTTCGGTGCCAGGCGGTTGTTGGCCTGGGCCAGGTACAGCACCGGCACCAGCACCTTCTCGCCGTTCACTTCCTGCTCTTCGAGCCAGACGATGTCGTGGGTCAAGGCAGCCACTTGCTGGGCCGTCAGGGTCACGCCCACGGACAGGTTGAGCTCGTCCTTGCTGGCGATGGCGTTGTTCATCAGGTACTTGAACATGGCCTCGTCGGAGGTCTGGCCATCGATGAAGCGCTGACCGGTGCGTTCGACCACCGCCTGCTGGATCAGGCGTTGTTCGTAGAAGCCGTCACCCAGGCGCATGGCGGATGACTAAACCCGGCCACTCCGGCTCAAGAAAGAGAAGCCTCCTGTAAGGAGGTCGGAAGAGCCGCTGGAAATTCCATGCGTTTAAACAGATGCCGCGCAGGGCAAGGGAAAGGTTGCCGCCATGCCCTGCGCAAAGGCAAAAACACGACGGCATCGATGCTTCGGCGAGGTCGATTTCAAGCCGGTCAGTTCAGGAAGGACGACGTACCACCCTCACCTTCCCGCTCCCCCCGCCGCCGCAAAAAAACCGTTCGCCCCCGTCGAACTCAAGCCCCGACACGCCGATGCCGGCGGGCAGCTTGAGGCTTTCCAGCACTTCGCCCGACGCCTGATCGATCCGGCGCAGTTCGCTCTCATCGTCTTCCCAGGTGCCGTGCCAAAGCGCGCCTTCGACCCAGGTCACGCCGGTGACGAAGCGGTTGGATTCCAGGGTGCGCAATATCGCGCCGCTCTCGGGGTCGATCTGGTGAATCTTGCGCTCGCGGTATTGCCCGACCCACAGCGTGCCTTCGGCCCAGGTCAGACCTGAGTCGTTGCCACCACCGGGGGCGGGGATGGTGGCGAGGATGCGACCGGTCTGGGGGTCGATCTTGTGGATGCGGTCCTCGGCAATCTGGAACAGGTGCCGGCCGTCGAAGGCAGTACCGGCATGGGCGGCGACGTCGATGGAGCGCAGGGTCCTGCCGCTGTCAGGGTCCAGCGCATTGATTTTTTCGCCACTGGCAAACCAGACCTGGTGACCGTCCCAGGTCAGGCCGTGCACGTGGTCGACACCTTCGAAGGGACCATATTCACGGAGAATTTCGGCGGCTGACTGTTTCATGTGGGCATTCCTCAAAAGGGCTTGGAAGCTTCATCCTAGCCACCGGGCAGCGGCACCGGGAGTAACAAGGTCGTCGCGAAACCGGGCACCGGCGGCATCATCCAGCGCCGTGCCCGTCCCTTTCCAAAAGACTGCACCCTGCCTTTTGCCGCCAGTGCATCGAGGGCCCGTTGCACGGTGCGCTGGCTGCTGCCCAGCGCCATTGCCAGGGCCGAACTCGACCAGGACTCGCCATCGCCCACCAGGGCGAACACGGCGGCGTACTTTTCCTCCACGGGCGGTATCAGCAGCACGACATCCGTCGCGTCCTGCGCCACCAGGGTAAAACCGCACCGGGTCGCGATCACATCAGCCAGGGGTTTCAATACGGCGCGCAACCGGCCGATTTCAACCCGCAAGCGGACGCGATGGGATTCATCGCTGAGCTTCAAGCGAAACGCCCGGGCAATCAGGGCTTCACGCGGCACATCCGCCGGCCAGGCCTCGGCCAGTGTTCGCGCGAGGGTGAACAGGATGGGCCGCGTCGCCAGCGACACCGACAGGCCGGTGCCCTGCACGACGTAGCGACAGGCATCCACCACCAGCGATGACGATGCGAGCAGCGCTTGCACATCGTCGAGCAACAGCGGCCGCTGTTCTCCCTGAACCCTGGAATGCGCCACGGGACTGTCGAGCATCCGCACTGCACAGTCGACTTCCGCCATCAATGCGGCAATACCCGATTGGCGCGCCGCAAGCCCCGCCCTGGCAAGCGCAGCGCGGGCGGCCTGTGCTTGCAGGTGGCGCATGGCGATCCCTGCCGCGACCAGTTCATGGGTGGCCCGTAATGAAGGGGGCACGGTGGCCGGATCCAGCAGCGCCAGTTGCTCGCTGGCCTGATCAAGCTGCCCGATCAGCAACAGCCGGCGGATTGCCAGGTACCGTGCATGGGCCGCATTGAGCCAGTCACCGTGGCTCTCCAGCGTGACCCGTGCCGCATCAAGGGCTCCGGCCGGCCAGCCAAGATCCCGTGAAGCCAATGCAATCTCGGCTTCGGCGACAATGCAGCGTGCCCGAGCCATGGCCTCTTTCGCTCCGAACGCCCTCGCCGCCCGACGCACCAGCGTTCGAGCCCGCGCCAGCTCCCCCAGTTGCGCCATGGCAATCCCGCGCAGCGCCAGTGCCGGCGCGTCGTCACGCAACGCAACCCGGTTCAATGCGCCGAGCGGATCGCCCGCCGCCAGCGCCTGCGCGGCGGCATTGATCAACGAGTCCATTGCCGTCCGGCCATGGCTGTCACTCCTGCGATGGGATACCCGTGTTTAGTCCAACTCGCGGCTATTCACCAGCAACGCACAGCGCGGTGTCGATGCATTGATGCAAAAAACCCTCGGGAGCAAGATAGTGCGTCAGAGCAAGGCCAACCCTGTCAGGAGTGATGCCATGAACACGTATCAGCCCATGAACTGTGACCTGTACGACTATCTGGAGATCGCCTGCATGCGCGGTTATCGGCTGGATGTCGAACTCAAGGACGGCGCCCGCTTCGAGGCCAGGGCACTGACCACGCGGACCTCCAGCGAAAAGGAAGAATTCCTCACCCTGGAAACGGCTGACGGCCAACAGGAGATTCGTCTGGACCAGCTGCTGGCCATCACCCCCCTGGATGCCAATGCGCAGTTCGGTCGGGTGGCCTTTTCCGACGCGGTCTGTACCTTCTAGCAATACCCACGACCGCTCGTCGCCAGGGGCCAAAAATAACGTTGACGTTGATTGGGTTCTGCAGGAATATTATTTCCATCGTATGCGATTTATACGCACACGATAACAAATCAAATCCTGCGTACCCCTGAGGATTCACCCATGAGCAAGATCGAAAAAGTTCTCTTCACCGGCAAGACCCACACCACCCTGAGCAGCGTCGGCAACACGTCGCGTGG
The DNA here is from genome assembly GCF_050280625.1 of Pseudomonas sp. NPDC089569. Lineage (NCBI taxonomy): Bacteria > Pseudomonadati > Pseudomonadota > Gammaproteobacteria > Pseudomonadales > Pseudomonadaceae > Pseudomonas > Pseudomonas sp. NPDC089569. The sequence continues at coordinate 40,254 of NZ_JBNNVQ010000027.1, read as the reverse complement.
CCATGGCGGCAACCTCGATATCGAACTGTCCTCGCCCGGCACCGCACAACCAAGCCATGTATTCGCCGCCACCCAGCCGCATCCGAAAGCCGAGCAACTGTTCGCCGGCGCTTGGTCCGCCTGCTACACCGCCGCGGTCGGGCTGGTGGCACAGGAGCGCAACATCGTCCTGCCGGCCGACCTGGCCGTCGACATCGAGGTGGACCTGGGCCAGACGGGGCCGGCCTACTTCCTTCAGGCCCGATTGACGCTGCGCGTGCCGGGGCTGGCACAGGATGTCGCGACTGAACTGGCGCACATTGCCGACTCGATCTGCCCCTACTCCAAGGCAACACGCGGCAATATCGACGTTGCCCTGAACGTGATCACGGCCTAGTTTTTTTGATCATACATATCGCATGCGATGTAATTGCACACAAACACTTACCTGCAATCTTGAGGAAATCATCATGAGCAAGATCGAAAAAGTCCTGGTCACCGGCAAAACCCACACCACCCACAACAGCGCCGGCAAAACCTCGCGTGGCCATAACGGCAACCTCGACATCGTGCTGTCGTCGCCCGGCGAAGCCACTCCCGCTCACGTGCTGACCGGTGTCCAGCCACACCCGAAGGCCGAGCAACTGTTCGCCGGTGCCTGGTCGGCCTGCTACATCGCAGCAGTGGGCCTGGCAGCCCAACAAATGAAGGTGACGCTGCCGGAGGATACGGCGGTCGATATCGAAGTGGATCTGGGCCAGACCGGGGCGGCCTACTTCCTCCAGGCGCGACTGACCCTGCGTGTGCCGGGACTGTCCCAGGAAGTCGCCACTGAACTTGCGCACAATGCCGACGCGATCTGCCCGTACTCCAAGGCAACCCGCGGCAACATTGACGTGGCCATCAACGCCCTCATCGCGTAACGCAATCGGCGACCGGTTACCGGGGGTTTACCCGGTAACCGGTTGTCGGCCGTCCAACGGTCCAGCACTTCCGACACCATCGCACACGACGTATAGTTTCAGCCTTGCTCGACTATCCAAGAGACCGTCATGAAAACCACTGACAAGACATCCGCGCTGGATCTCAAGCTCTCCGAGTTCCTGTGTTTTGCGGTCTATTCCACCAACCTGGCCTTCGGCAAGGCCTACAAGCCGATGCTCGAACGGCTCGGCCTGACCTATACGCAATACATCACGCTGGTGGCGCTGTGGGAGCAAGATCATCAGACCGTGGGCAGTCTCGGTGAAAAGCTGTTCCTGGAATCCAACACCCTGACCCCGATCCTGAAAAAACTCGAGGCCATGGGTTACCTGCTGCGCCAGCGCGACCCGGAAGATGAACGCCAGGTGCGCATCAGCCTGACCCCGGAAGGTCGCAGCCTGCGCGAAGAACTGACGGAGGACGGCTTCCCGCAAACCGGCCTTGATCCCGATGATTTCGTGAAGATGCAACAGGCGATCGTGGCGCTGCGCAACAACCTGATCCGCACGACGAACAAATAACCTGTAGGAGCGAGCACGCTCGCGATGGTCGTCAACGAAAACGCGTTCTGTCTGAATGCACGCGTTGCCTGGACGTCCATCGCGAGCGTGCTCGCTCCTACACAGGGGGGTGGGTGTTAGGTGTCGGACTTGATGGCCGTCCACACACGGGTCCGTACCCGTTCGAGTTTCTGCGGCAGCGGCTGCACCACGTAAAGGGTTTTCAGTGCCTCGCTGGTGGGCGTCAGGTCGGCGTTGCCGGTGATGTCCTTGTTGATCAACGGCAGTGAGTCCTTGTTGGCATTGGGGTAACCGAGGAAGTCGCTGATGGGGGCGATGACTTTCGGGTCCAGCAGGTTGTTGAGGAATTCGTGGGCCTCGGCGACGTTCGTCGCGCTCTTGGGAATGGCGAAGGTGTCAAACCAGATCGGCGCGCCCTCTTTCGGCAAGCGCCAGTCCACCACCACGCCGTTGCCGGCCTCCTTGGCGCGGTTGCCGAACTGGTAGAAGCTGCCGGAGTAACCGATGGCGACGCAGATATCGCCATTGGCGATGTCGGTCATGTACTTGGCGGAGTTGAAGTAGGTGACGTAAGGCCGGATCTTCATCATCAACGCCTTGGCCTTTTCATAGTCGTCGGGGTTCTGGCTGTTGGGGTCCAGGCCGAGATAATGCAGGGCCAGCGGCAGGATTTCCGACGGCGAGTCGAGCATCGCCACGCCGCACGACTTGAGCTTCTCCATGTTCTCGGGCTTGAACACCAGGTCCCAGCTGTTCACCGGGGCGTTGTCACCCAGTGCCGCCTTGACTTTCGCCGGGTTGAAACCGATCAAAACGGTGCCGTACATGTAAGGCACACCGTACTGGTTGCCGGGATCGTTGGCATCGAGCAACTTGAGCAGTGCCGGGTCCTGATGTTGCCAGTTGGGCAGTTTGGACTTGTCCAGTTTCTGGAACACACCGGCCTTGATCTGGGTTTCGATGAACTGGTTCGACGGCACCACCAGATCGTAACCGGAGTTGCCGGTCAGCAGCTTGGCTTCCAGGGACTCGTTGGTGTCGAAGGTGTCCCAGGTCACTTTGATGCCGGTGTGCGTGGCGAAGTCCTTGGGCACCGACGGCAGGATGTAGTCCGCCCAGTTGTAAACCCTCAACTCGCGCTGTTCGGCGTGCACCGCGCTGGCCAGCAGCGACAGCCCACACACCGTGGCGCCCAGAATGCGTTTCATGGTTTCCATGGATCAGTTCCCCAATGTCAGTTCGATGATTGTTATGTTTTTGAACACGGCAGCGGCACGCAAGGCGGCCAAGGGCAAGGAAGATCAAGAATCTGGTTATGAATTCGGGCGGCGCTGGTCAGTCAGCCATCCGGTTCCGATTCTTGCTGACCATCCCGGGGCTTCACAGCGTGAGGTTGGCCAAAAAGAGATCGAAATGGCCATTATCCGTGTCCGGATAAATCGACCAGGGCAAAGGCGGCGGGATATTTCGCGGGCAAGAAAAAACGCCAGCTCCAATGGAACTGGCGTTTCGAAAGATGGCAGGGGCGGCTGGATTCGAACCAACGCATGGCAGGATCAAAACCTGCTGCCTTACCGCTTGGCGACGCCCCTGCAAATGTTGCGACGAGTGCCTGGCACTCGGCTCTCAGTCAGCGGTCTTTACAGGCCCCTGCGCTGGAGTGGGCGAGAATTTATCAACTTTTGTTTCGACTGGGAAGCCCTTCCGGTAACAATTTTCTTTTAAAACAGCGACTTGTTTATCGAACCTGACGCAGGTAGCACGCCTGGAGGGCATCGGGCGCACTGCAATATCGACTTTTCTGCGGCGTTTTTGTACAAAATTTCAACGCCGAGGTTGAAATTCTGCTCGCGTCGGGTAAGTCTGTGCACCTGAAAGTCGATTAATATCGACTTTCAGGTGCACAATGACACGCTCGGGATCGCCCCCGAGCCGACATTTGCCGAATTCCCTATCAGTAGCCGGTAACCACCGCATGATCGAAGTCACCGAAGTTTCCATTGCTCAACTGCGCAGCGCGCTCGAATCCGGCCAGACCACCTCGGTCGAACTGGTCCAGGCCTATCTGGCCCGGATCGACGCCTATGACGGCCCCGACACCCCGACCGCCCTCAATGCGGTGGTGGTTCGCAACCCCGAGGCGCTCAAGGAAGCGCAAGCGTCCGATGACCGTCGGGCCAAAGGCGCGACCCTGGGCCCGCTCGACGGCATCCCCTACACGGCCAAGGACAGTTATCTGGTCAAGGGCCTGACCGCCGCTTCGGGCAGCCCGGCCTTCAAGGACCTGGTCGCTTACCGCGATGCGTTCACCATCGAACGGCTGCGCGCCGCCGGTGCCATTTGCCTGGGCAAGACCAACATGCCGCCCATGGCCAACGGCGGCATGCAGCGCGGCGTTTACGGCCGCGCGGAGAGCCCTTACAACGCCGATTACCTCACCGCCCCTTTTGCCTCGGGTTCGTCGAACGGCGCCGGCACTGCCACCGCTGCGAGTTTTGCGGCATTCGGGCTGGCCGAAGAAACCTGGTCGAGCGGGCGCGGCCCGGCGACGAACAACGGCCTGTGCGCCTATACGCCTTCGCGCGGCGTGATTTCGGTACGTGGCAACTGGCCGCTGACGCCGACCATGGACGTGGTCGTGCCGTTTGCCCGGACCATGGCCGACTTGCTCGAAGTGCTCGATGTGGTCGTCGCTGAAGATCCGGATACACGGGGCGACCTGTGGCGCCTGCAACCCTGGGTGCCGATTCCGAGCGTCGCCTCGGTGCGCCCCGCTTCCTATCACGAATTGGCGGCCAAGGCCGACTCCCTGGCCGGCAAGCGTTTCGGCGTTCCGCGCATGTACATCAACGCCGACCCCGAAGCCGGCACCAGCGAAGCGCCAGGCATCGGTGGCCCGACCGGCCAGCGCATCAACACCCGTCCTTCGGTGATCGGCTTGTGGGAGCAGGCGCGCAAGGCGCTGGAAGCTGCCGGTGCCGAAGTCATCGAAGTGGACTTCCCGCTGGTATCCAATTGCGAAGGCGATCGTCCCGGCGCGCCGACCGTGTTCAACCGCGGCATCGTCTCCAAGGAATTCCTGCACCACGAATTGTGGGACCTGACGGCCTGGGCGTTCGATGACTTCCTGCAAGCCAACGGCGATCCGAAACTCAACCGCCTGGTCGATGTCGACGGTCCGCTGATTTTCCCTCACGACCCGGGCACCCTGCCCAACCGTGAAGGCGACCTGGCCGCCGGCATGGACGAGTACGTGAAAATGGCCGAACGCGGCATCACGCCGTGGGACAAGATCACCACCGTGCCGGATGGGCTGCGCGGCCTTGAACAGACGCGCAAGCTCGACCTTGAAGACTGGATGGATCGTCTGGGCCTGGATGCGGTGCTGTTCCCGACGGTGGCGGACGTGGGACCTGCGGATGCCGATATCAATCCGGCTTCCGCGGACATCGCCTGGAGCAACGGTGTGTGGGTGGCCAACGGCAACCTGGCCATCCGTCACCTGGGTGTTCCGACAGTCACCGTGCCGATGGGCATCATGCCGGACATCGGCATGCCGATCGGCCTGACCTTCGCGGGTCGCGCCTATGACGACTCGGCACTGCTGCGCTTCGCCTCGGCGTTCGAGTCCACCGGCAGCAAGCGCCAGATCCCGCCGCGCACGCCACCTTTGACCCGCCAGTAACCACCGCACCCATGTGGGAGCGAGCCTGCTCGCGATGGCGTCGGATCAGTCAACATTCGGGTTGATTGTTCTACCGCTTTCGCGAGCAGGCTCGCTCCCACAGCTCATTGCGGTGGCGCAGCGAGCGGTGTGGCACCTCCGAAAACGCCTTCGCTTGTAGGAGCCAGGCTTGCCGGCGAAGAACGATAACGCCATGCACCTGATACACCGCGCTGCCTGGTTCGCGGGCAAGCCTCGCTCCTACAGGTGATCGTTTGATCGTTCCCACGCTCTGCGTGGGAATGCAGCCCGGGACGCTCCGCGTCCCAAAATCAACAGCCGAACGCAGAGCGTCCGTTGAGGCATTCCCACGCAGAGCGTGGGAACGATCAGCAACGCGGTCTGACGTCGTGTGGAGCCTCCGAAAACGCCTTCGCGGGCAAGCCTCGCTCCTACAGGCACGCGACACACCACGATTGTGTGGCCGTCCCCACCTCCGCAGGAGCCAGTCAAAACACATCGCGACCTGCTACAGGGTGGTCAATACTGCATGTCACCCTTGTACCGAGGAGTTCAACATGCCCCTGACTCTGTACTACCACCCGCTGTCGTCGTTCTGCCACAAGGTGCTGGTTGCGCTTTACGAGCACGCCATCGACTTCGACAGGCGCATCATCGACCTCTCCAGCGCCACCGACCGGGCCGAGCTCGAAGCGCTCTGGCCACTGTGCAAATTCCCGGTGATCTTCGATCACGATCGCAAGCGGGCCGTGCCGGAATCGAGTGTGATCATCGAATACCTGGACCGCTTGTCGGGCGACCGGCATCGGCTGATCCCCGATGATCGGGACAGTGCCCTGGAGGTGAGGCTGTGGGACCGTTTTTTCGACCACTACATCCAGGGACCGCTGCAACAGATCGTCGCCGATCACCTGTACGCAACCCACGGTGACCTGACGAAACAACGCAACACCTTATTGACCGCCTACGACATGCTCGAACGCCAGTTGGGCCTGAACGAGTGGGCAGCCAGCGCCGATTTCAGCCTGGCCGACTGCGCCGCCGCCCCGGCGCTGTTCTATGCCTGCACGTTGGTGCCGTTTCCTGACGATCACCCTCAACTGAGCGCTTATTTCGACCGCCTGACCCGGCGGCCGTCCGTTCAACGGGTCATCGATGAGGCCAGGCCTTACTTTTCCCTGTATCCGTTTGCCGAGGCCATTGCCGAGCGGTTTCGCACGCCGTAGCCAGAACCAATGACGCTTGGCCCGCGCCTTGCTTTAGCTGATGTCGCCACAGGGGAATCCCCCAAACGGGCGCAATCGGCGGAGGTGTTCATTCATGGCCGGGCAAGCAACTCTGACTCTGATGATGGCTATGCTGGCAGGCGTCGTGATCGTCATGCTGGCGATACTCGCGGCGGCCACGCTGGCGGCAGCACTGGTGACAGCCGCCAGCGTGGCCGCCGCGGGCCTTGCCGGGCGGTTCCTGGCGGATGCCTGCACGCCGCAGCAATTGATGCTGATGGCGACCCTGCAAACCGGCAGCCTGGCAACCGTCACCGAGCTCATGCAGCAGGTCAATCTGGCGATGATCACCGCCACTATTTAGCCACTATTTTCAGCGACTTAATGGATCGCAAGCACTCCCCACAACGCCAACCCATCACAGGTAAATTCCCCAATATCGGGGAGAGTTTCGTCGCCGCGGTTGCGAGCACGCCGATCCGGGCCTAAGGTCCAGACAACACGTTTTGCCGCGACCATCGCGATGACTTGTCGCTGGTTTGCGGCCACCCATTGATGGTTCCCGCAGCGAGGTGACGACATGCCGAACGACTCCCGCCCTGCCGTGCTCGAAATGATCGGCAACACGCCGCTGGTGCGTGTCAGCCGTTTCGATACCGGGCCCTGTACCCTGTTTCTCAAGCTCGAATCACAGAACCCCGGCGGCTCGATCAAGGATCGCATCGGCCTGGCAATGATCGACGCCGCCGAACGCGACGGGCGCCTCAAACCCGGCGGCACCATCGTCGAAGCCACCGCCGGCAATACCGGCCTGGGCCTGGCCCTGGTCGGCCGCGCCAAGGGCTACCGAGTAGTGCTGGTGGTGCCGGACAAGATGTCCACCGAGAAAGTCCTGCACCTCAAGGCGATGGGCGCCGAGGTGCACATCACCCGCTCCGATGTCGGCAAGGGCCACCCCGACTATTACCAGGACGTCGCCGCGCGCCTGGCCGGGGAAATTCCCGACGCTTTCTTTGCCGATCAATTCAACAATCCCGCCAACCCGCTGGCCCACGAATGCAGCACCGCGCCGGAGATCTGGGCACAGACCCAACATGATGTGGACGCCATTGTCGTCGGCGTCGGATCGGCCGGCACGCTGACCGGGCTGACCCGTTTCTTCAAACGGGTGCAACCGGATCTTGAGATGGTGCTGGCCGACCCGGTCGGTTCGGTGATGGCCCAATACAGCCGCAACGGCACCCTGGGCACGCCCGGTTCCTGGGCGGTGGAAGGCATCGGCGAAGACTTCATTCCGTCGATCACCGACCTGTCCAGCGTGCGCCATGCCTACTCCATCAGCGACGAAGAAAGCTTCGATCACGCTCGGCAACTGTTGCGCACCGAAGGCATTCTCGGCGGCTCGTCGACCGGCACCCTGCTGGCGGCGGCGTTGCGCTATTGCCGCGAGCAGACCCGGCCGAAACGGGTGGTCAGTTTTGTCTGCGACACCGGCACCCGTTACCTGTCCAAGGTCTACAACGATCAGTGGATGTCCGATCAGGGCCTGCTGCAAAGCAAGCGCTACGGCGACCTGCGCGACCTGATCGCACGACGTTTCGAGGACGGCCGGGTGATCAGCGTGGGTCCGGACGACACCCTGCTCACCGCGTTCCAGCGCATGCGCCTGGCGGACGTCTCGCAACTGCCGGTGCTGGTGGGCGGCAAGCGCCTGGTCGGCGTGATCGACGAATCCGACATTCTGCTGGGCGTGCAGAAAGGCGATTCGCACTTTCGCATGACGGTGACCAGCGCCATGACCGACAAACTGCAAACCCTGCCGCCCGATGCCAGCCTGGCGCAACTGGAAGCGGTGCTCGACCTCGGGCTGGTGGCGATCATCGCCGACGCCTCGGGTTTTCATGGCCTGATCACCCGGGTCGACATGCTCAACCATCTACGGAGATCCCTTGCATGAGCCAGCACGATGAAAATGCCGCGCCACGTGGTTTCGCCACCCGGGTGATCCATGCCGGTCAGACACCTGACCCGTCCACCGGCGCGCTGATGCCGCCGATCTACGCCAACTCCACCTACCTGCAACAGAGCCCCGGCGTGCACAAGGGCCTGGACTACGGGCGCTCGCACAACCCGACACGCTGGGCGCTGGAGCGCTGTGTGGCGGATCTGGAAGGCGGCACCCGGGCCTTCGCCTTCGCTTCCGGGCTGGCGACCATTTCCACGGTGCTCGAACTGCTCGACGTCGGCTCCCATGTCGTCTCCGGCAACGACCTGTACGGCGGGACGTTCCGCCTGTTCGACAAGGTGCGCCAGCGCAGTGCCGGGCATCGTTTCAGCTTCGTCGACCTGACAGACCTGGCCGCCTTCGAAGCGGCGTTGCAGGACGACACCCGCATGGTCATGGTCGAGACACCGAGCAACCCGCTGTTGCGCCTTACCGACCTGGCCGCCATCGCCCGTACCTGCCGTGACCGGGGCATCATCTGCGTGGCCGACAACACCTTCGCCAGCCCCTGGACCCAGCGCCCGCTGGAACTGGGGTTCGACATCGTGCTGCACTCGACCACCAAGTACCTCAACGGTCACTCCGATGTGATCGGCGGCATCGCCGTGGTCGGCCAGAACGCCGAACTGGCGGATCGCCTGGGCTTCCTGCAAAACGCGGTGGGCGCCATCGCCGGCCCGTTCGACGCCTTTCTCACCCTGCGCGGGGTGAAGACCCTGGCCTTGCGCATGGAACGCCACTGCAGCAATGCACTGGAGCTGGCGCAATGGCTGGAGCGTCAGCCGCAGGTCAAGCGTGTCTACTATCCCGGCCTGCCCTCGCACCCGCAGCACGAACTGGCGCGCAGGCAGATGCGCGGGTTCGGCGGGATGATCTCCGTCGACCTGAACACCGACCTCGCCGGCTCCCGGCGCTTCCTTGAAAACGTGCAGATTTTTGCCCTCGCCGAAAGCCTGGGCGGCGTGGAAAGCCTGATCGAGCACCCGGCGATCATGACCCACGCCACCATCCCCGCCGACACCCGCGCGCAACTGGGCATCGGCGATGCGCTGGTGCGGTTGTCGGTGGGGGTCGAGGATGTCGAAGACCTGCGCGCGGACCTGGCGCAGGCGCTGGCAACAATCTGACCCGCAAAAACAACCCGTAGGAGCCAGCGGTGCGACGATTCGACTTGCCGGCGAAGGCGTCTTTGACTGTGTCGCACGACGAAAAATCGCCTTCGCCGGCAAGCCTGGCTCCTACGGTATTTGGCTATGTTCACAAAATCGCGGTGAGTCGCAGCCTGGCGCCTACAGGGTATGGTTGCTGATCGTTCCCACGCTCTGCGTGGGAACGCCTCAACGGACGCTCTGCGTTCGGCTTTGGATGTTGGGACGCGGAGCGTCCCGGGCTGCATTCCCACGCAGAGCGTGGGAACGATCATCTGTAGGAGCCAGGCTTGCCGGCGAAGGCGGCCTGGCGTCATACGACACATTCAAAGGCACCTTCGCCTGTAGGAGCCAGGCTTGCCGGCGAAGGCGGCCTAGCGTCATACGATGCATTCAAAGACGCCTTCGCCGGCAAGCCCGGCTCCTACAGGTTATGGAGTATGGTTAGACTTTCCTTTTTTTCGGATCACCAAGACATGTCCACCCCCGAAACCTCCCTGCAAGACACCGCCGCGCCCGACGGCGTTTGCTACGGCTGCGGCAGCAGCAATCCCCATGGGTTGCACATCAAGAGCCACTGGCATGAAGACGGCGTGCATGTCATGGCCGAACATGTACCCGATGCCATGTATTGCGGCTGGCCGGATCTGGTCTATGGCGGGTTGATCGCGATGCTGGTCGATTGCCATTCGAACTGGACGGCCATGGCCTATCACTACCGCCAGGAACAGCGCGAAGTCGCCAGTTTGCCGCGCATCAACTGCGTCACCGGCAACCTGGGTATCAAATTCATCAAGCCGACGCCGATGGGCGTTGCGCTGACATTGCGGGCGAAAGTCGAAGGCGAGGTCGGTCGCAAGACCCGGGTGATCTGCGAGGTCTTCGCAGGCGATGTGCTGACGGCGGTCGGCGACTCGGTGTTTGTCCGGGTCGATACCGGGCAACTGGCCGATGCAGCCCATGGCCGTTAAGCACCATTCTTTCACCCGCGGCCTCAGTGAGGACACTTATGTCGATGCGTTCAGCGTTGCGCAAAGGCGTCTTGCGGGCCGGCACTCAGCCGAGACGAGTCGTCGTGGTGTGTTTTCTCGTCGTCTCGGCCATCACGACGGTACTGGCCTGTAGACAATATTGGGTGGTTTACCAGCGCGAGATGGATGCTCGCCAGTTCAACCTGCACTTGCAGGCCATTGCCATTGACTCCGCCGTGGCCGCCAACAAGAGCGAGTTGCGCGCGCTGCGCCGTTCGGCCGAAAACCTGCTGTTGAGCGAACGGCAGTCAGCCGTCATTACGAAGGATGTCGCGCCTGCGATATCCGCCGAGCAACGCCGCCTCCCCGTCTGGACCCTGGAGACCGAACCTGCGGATTCCTTGATTTCAGGAATAGGCGACGACCAGATACCGGCAATACCCGGCCTGGTACGCGAGCCGCGGCAGTTGTCTGAAGATCTGGTGCTTGCGCGCTTCATGAGCCAGATCTTGCCTGTACAGTTCCACAGCCGGGTGAGTATTGATCACGCCTTGTTCATTTCGACATCAGGATTGATCGTGACCTACCCGGCCGTCGAGGCCGAACAGATCACCCCCTTGCTCAGGCAATTCGCAGCCATGGTTCTCGTGGATTCGACTTCGAGACAGGCACGGGACTTCGATGCCGCCTTCAAAGTGGTCGAGAGGAATTTCGTCTTCAAAGGCCCCCGGTTGTTGCTCGGCACGCCTGTACTGTTCAATGAGTCGGTTCGAGGCGCGATTATTTTCGAGATACCGCAACAACGTCTTCAGGACTACATGCAAAGAACCACCCCGGTCGAGGAGTTGCATGCGCTGCTGGATGAACGGGGTGTCTTGCTGGGCTCCAATGAACCCGCATTTGACCGAAAAGAAGGCGACTGGCTGAAAACGACGCTGGGCTCATCATCGACCACGTCGATCTCGACGCTGTTCGAAAACCATTCCGGCTCCCTGCAGACCGATGCAGGCCTGTTGCTGTACCGGCAACTGCCCGAGTCGGGGTTGATGCTGGTCAACCTGATTCCCGACGCTGCGCTGCTCTGGGCCGTCGTTTCACAGTTCAGCACGCTGTTCATTGGTATCTGGATTCTGCTGGGACTGTTGATGGCCATGACGCTGTTCATCGTCGACCATTTGCTCAAAAGGGAACTGGCACTCAATGCGCGATTAAGGGATCTGGGGCTGGTAGATCCGTTGACCCAATTGGCCAACCGGCGCCGCTTGAAGTCCGACTTCGACCGACTGACCAAACGCCTGAAGGGTGAACATCCCATTTCGCTCCTGTTGCTGGACATCGACAGATTCAAGTCGATCAATGACAACTGGGGACATTCGGCGGGCGATGAAGTACTCAGGCATCTGGCGGCGCTATGTCGCGACTCGGTGCGTGTGCAGGACCTGGTGGCGCGGTACGGAGGCGAAGAATTCTGCGTGCTGCTGCCAGGCGTGACGCTCGCCGATGCCAGCACACGTGCCGAAGCGCTGCGCATGGCAATCAGCGATTCGGTGTGCGTCCCTGATGAAAAGTCCATGCTGAGCTCGGCGCCTTCAAGAGAGGTGCGCCTGACTGTCTCCATTGGCGTAGCGGAGTTGCTCAGCGATGCTTGCAGCGACCTCGATGCGCTGCTGGCCAAGACTGATCGACGCCTGTATGCAGCCAAGCAGAATGGTCGAAATCGTGTGATCAGCGATGACCTGCTGACGGTTTAGACCGTGGATCAAACAGTGGCCCGGTTACACGCATCCGATCAATCTTCGTTCTCGCGACTCAACCCGTCCGCGGGATACAGCGCAAGGAAATGGTTGACCGCCGAGCCGATGGTCGGGAAAAACGCCGCTTCACCCAGCCGGGCGAAGAGCCCGAAACGCTTGAGCTTGTCCTTGACCGGGTCTTTCATCTCGGCCAGGCACATTTCGATACCGGCTGCTTGCAAGGCCTGGTCCAGTTCGTCGAGCATGTCCGCAGAGGTCACATCCACACTGGTCACCGGCTCCGCTGCAATCACCAGCCAGCGTACCGGCGTGGGCGATGCAGCGACCGCGTCCAGCACGCGTTCATGGAACAACTCGGCGTTGGCGAAGAACAGCGGCGCATCCCAGCGAAACAGGACCAGGCCTGGGATGAGCCGGGCGTCGGGATAGCGGCTGATGTCATGGTAGCCCTGGACGCCCTCGGCACGGCCCAACACCGCGGAGTACGGACGCCAGCCATCCCAAAGGAATTCGACCACGGCGATCACGATGGCAATGCCGATCCCCTCGATAGCGCCAAACACGGCCACGCCGACCGTACAGGCAATCGACAACCAGAACTCCCAGCGCTGGATACGATAAATGCGGCGCAGGTCGCCGACCTCGATCAGGCCGATGGCGGAGGCGATCACCACGGCCGCCAGTGCGCTGGTGGGCAAGTGTTTGAGCAAGTCCGGAGCGAGCACCAGCAGCAAGGCAACCGCCAGCGCACCGACGACGCCGGTCAATTGGGTCCTGGCACCGGCGGCTTCGGCCACGGGGGTTCGCGATGAACTGCTGCTGATGGGAAACCCCTGAAAAAAACCCGCCGCCAGGTTGGCGACACCCAGCCCGACCATTTCCTGATTGGGGTCTACATAGGTACGGGTCCGCGCCGCATAGACACGCGACAGCACGCTGGTGTCGGCGAACGAAACCAGCGCGACGGCGCAGCCGCCGATCAGCACCGGGACCAGGTCGGTGCTGGTGATCCAGGGAATGGCGAATGCCGGCAGCCCCTGCGGCAGGGAGCCGAGAACCTTCACCCCGGCGCGCGCGGCAAGGTCCAGCATACCGACGGCGACGGTCGCCCCCGCCACGGCAATCAGAATGCCCGGTACGCGCTTATGCTTCTTGAGCAGCAGGATCACCACCAGGGTAGCGGCACCGACCGCAAAGGTGGTCCAGTTGGTTTTGCCCTCCATGATTGCCTTGGCAATGGCCCACAGATTTCGCAGCGGTCCTTCGGCATCGATGGAAAAACCGAAGAATTTCGGCAACTGGCTGATCAGTACCGTCAACGCTATACCGTTCATGTAGCCGTAGCGAATCGGTTTGGAAAGCAGCTCGGTGATAAAGCCCAGGCGCGCGATGCCGGCCAATATGCACACCGCCCCCGAAACGATCGCCATCATCGCCGCCAACGCGATTGCGCGCTGCGGATCGCCGCCGGACAGCGGCAGGATCACCGCGAGAATCACCGCGGCCAACGAGGAATCAGGCCCCAGCACCAGAATGCGACTGGGCCCGAACAACGCATAGGCCAGCAGCGGAACGATGGTCGCATACAGGCCATAGATACCGGGTACGCCCGATGCCACCGCGTAGGCGATACCGACGGGCACCAGCATGGTCGTCAGTACCAGCCCGGCGACAAGGTCATTGCGCAACCAGGCCAGTTGATAGGAGCGCAGCGTTTGCAACCCCGGCAACCAGCGGCGCCAGCGGCCCTGATCGTCATCGTTAGCCCGGCGGGCAATCCGGCCCGGTTCCGGGCTGGTAGACGCAGAATCGGAATGGCTCATGGGATCGTGGCCTATGGCTGTGTCGCGACAGGGAGGGCTATCGGCGTGAGTCTAGTTCACCTCCCTGACATTCGGCGTGTCGCTCGCGTCAGCTACTCCTCAAGGCGCCCTGTCGTTTCACGATCGCGCTCATATCGCCGGGCCAGCGCAAACGGCGGCAACCAGGACTCGCGACGCACCACCCAGCTTTCATAGGTAGGCGTCAGTTGATCGGGAGCATCCAGGGACCCGAGGTTGACCTCGATTTCATCTCCCGAACGCGAGAACACCGAAGATCCGCAACGTGGACAGAAGAACCGCCCGGCATAGTCGCGTGTTTCACCCTGGATCGTAACGGCGTCCTGGGGGAATATCGCGGAGGCGTGAAAAAGCGCCCCATGAAACTTGCGGCAGTCCAGACAATGACAAAGACCGACCCGGTAGGGACGGCCCGACGCCACCAGTCGAACCTCGCCACACAGGCAACCACCCTCGAATCGTTCCATCGCTTTCCCTCCTGCACCGACATAAGTTGAAAACGGCCGTTATCGACGCAGGCCGCAGCATTTTCGCGACAAAAGCGCGCCAATCGACGACGCGTATCCGCTTGCACCAGCTAATCTCCCATGACACTCATTCAGCACAGGAGTTTGGCCATGAAGTTCACACACGCGGTTGTAGCGCTCCTGGTTACCACCAGTCTCTTCGGTTGCGCGTCATCAGGTTCCAAGCAGAGCACGTCGGTCACCTTGAACGCCAGCCGCCAGAATGCCGGCCAGATCGGCAATGTGGCGCTGTCCGACTGGGGCAAGGAGACCGGGCTCAGCTTCTTTGTCAGCGGTGTTCCCACCGGCACGGCCCTGCCCGTGCGCCTCTACAGTTTCATCAATAAAGGCAGCTGCGAGAAACCGGGCCCTGTCGCGTACGCCATGAATGACAAGGTCAACACCGAACGCTCGCCGATTCGTGGCTGGACCTTTTCACGAAGCGCACCGATCACATTGTCCCAACTGGTTGCCGGTGATTACTCCATCGTCGTGCGAAGCGCGGCGACCGATGGCAACGTCGATCTCTTCTGCGGGGATGTTCCCCATGAAGGCACGATGAAATAACCCGTTCAACGACTTCGACTGTCCCTCTGGCACCTGACCGCCACGGGTACAGCGGATCATCGGCACGCTGTCAGTGGTGCGGAGCCTGTGCGCCAGTGCAAAGGCTGAATCGAGCCCGATCCGGGAAACAGGAAAGTGCCTGTCACCCGCCTGTCATTCGCGCCTGATAGCTTCTTCGCGTTTTGCCATTCGTAACGCCACCCATCGACAACGTCCGAACCAGGGCTTCGTCCGCCCATCGAGGTGATATTCAAGGTGTACTCCAGCCCGACACACAAGCAAATCATCCTGCGATCCGATGACATGCGCAGCGACGACTTCGGCGCACTGTTCTCGAAAATGTTCGGCAACCGCTATGACGATGCTTCACCACCGCCGAAAGACATCATCATCGGTGGTGTCTACGGCAGGCACGACGGCGTCAGCTTTCGCCGCATGCACTACCGGGGAGACTTCACGGTCAACTTTCCCGATCCCTTTGACGAAATCACCTTCGTCATCCCCACCGCCGGCACCATCATCTTCAACCACGCCACCGAATCCGTGGGTTTTTCACGGGTCGGTCTGGCCATCGACAAGGCCGACATCCGCTCCGTGCGCTTTGTCGACAATCATGCGCAGCACGGGATTTCGATCAGGCGCGCGCTGCTCACCGAGCGCCTCTCTACCTTGCTGGGCAGGCCGATCCTGGAAAAGATCGTGTTCGAGCCGACGGTAGACCTGCAGGTTTGCGCGTTCCAGGGCATCCGGGCGTTGGTTGAAATGGCGACGGGAACCGGGTTTGACCAGTTGATGAACACGGGTTCGCTGATGCCCTCACGCCTTCAGGAAATGCTGATCGATGCGGTGCTGGAAACCTGGCCGCACAACTTCACCGAAGCCCTTCGCCGCCCCGCTCCACTCATCGCGCCACGTCATGTGAGGCTGGCCGTGGAATACATCCGCGAACACCCCGACAATCTGCTCAGCAGCACCGAGCTGGCCCGACTGACCAACGTCAGCCTGCGTGCATTGCAAGAAGGGTTCAAACACTTCGTCGGCACGTCGATCGTTGCCTACCAGCGGCAAGTGCGCCTGGAGCGTGCTCATGCCGAGCTGACGCAGGGCGCCTCGCCGTCGGTGACCGACGTGGCCCTGCGATATGGTTTCAGCAACGTCGGCAGGTTTTGCCAATATTTCCAGAGTGCCTACGGCATCAGCCCCGCGGACGCGAGAAGAGGCCGACGAACCCATCCTGCATTCGACGCATAACATAATCTGTAGGAGCCAGGCTTGCCGGCGAAGGCGTTTTCAATGGCAACGCATGACGCAAGGCCGCCTTCGCGGGCAAGCCTCGCTCCTACGGAATTGAGTCGTTCACGAATCCCGCAATCGACACATGACCTGTAGGAGCCAGGCTTGCCGGCGAAGGCGCCAGAACAGTCAGCACCGATGTTGAATGTACCGGCCTCTTCGCGGGCAAGTCGGATCGCCGCACCGCTCGCTCCTACGGTTTTGTGTCGCTCACAGGGGGGTGACCACGTCAGAACAGGTAACTGGCCTTCAGACCACCACTGAAACCATGGCTATCGCCACCACCGCTGGCACCAACCTCCGCACCCACGCTCAACGCCCCCAGCGTCGCCATGAGATTGACGCCGCCGGTGAACTGATCGCGATTGTCGAAGGCCGCACGCTGTTCAATGTCCAGCCCCAGCAAGTGTCCCTGGCTGTCGACTTCATGGTCGCCCAGTACATGCTCGTAACCCACCTGCACACCCGGCACCAGTTGCCACGCACCCGCACCGATCGAGGCGAACGACAGGTCAAGGTTGGCAAAGGCGCTGCGGCGGGTTTCATGAATGCCGTCGACATCCAGGGCCAGTTCGCTGCCCTTCTCCTGGAAGCCCGACAGGTCCAGATGACTGATCCGCGTGCCAAGGCTCGGCTCCAGAATCATGCCGCTCACCGGCAGGCGGTAGCCCAGCGCCAGGCTTGCTCCACTGAGGTTGCCATGGCTGTCGCCCTTGGCCGTACCCAGCCCGCCACCCAGCTCGCGCTTGCTGTCGTAGTCGAGCCAGCCGGTACTGGCGTTGACGTCGACATACAGGCCCTGCTCCAGGCCATCGAAGGCGTATCGCGTACCGGCCTTGATGAAGGTCAGGTCGGTATCCGCCTCGCCACCCGCCCCGCCGACGTTGCCACGACTGTAGCCGAACCCGGCATGGGCACTGAGTTGTTCGGAGAAGCGCTGGGTCAGGCCGACCATCATCCCCTGGCTATGCTCGTTGCTGCTGGCGGCCTGGGACGAACCGTCGGTGCCCAGATAGCCCGCCAGTGCCGTGCTCCACAAGCGATACTGCCCGACCTTGAGGTCCGTGCCGTGGGTATAGGGTGCAGCGGCCTGATCGATCAAGGCGTCCTGGCGCAGCAGGTAGCTGGCGGCATCGGCATGGACCTGACCGCCGACGGTGGATTCGACACCGCCAAGGCTGCCGACATCGATGGCCGATTGCAGGTAATAGTTGTAGTCGCTGTAGGTGCCCGACAGGCTGCTGTTCTGTAATTGCTGCAGCAACCGGGCACCGGCGGCGGCGTTGCCAAGCAACCCTTGCTGGCCAGGCAGGCTGTTGTACTCGACCATCTTGCCGCGCAGCACATAGATGGTTTCCTGGGACAAGCCCAGACCTTGCTTGAGGTAGTTGTCCATGCTGCCGTATTGCGCAGTCACCTGATCCAGTCCCGCCTGCAGGTAACTGGCATCCACGCCCAACAACGGCGCATAGATCGCCGCCATGCTGGGAGGCATCGCCGCCAGTGTCGCCGCCACACGCGCGGCGGTGTACTGGTTGGTGGCCAGGTAGTTGCTCATGATCGTGGCGCTGTCGACCCCGGCGATGCTCAACAGCACGGCGGCGGTCCAGCCGGTGCGGTCCTTGCCGGCGGTGCAATGGAACAACGCGGCGCCGTCGACCCCGGCCAGCTCATTGAACAGCTTGCCGAACTGGCTGCGCATGCCGGCATCGCTGACGAATGCCCGATTGGTGTCCTGCATCATGGCAATGGCTTCGGCGGCGCTGTGGAACGAGACGGTGGTGACGTTCGAACCGGACGTGGTGGCGCCGATAATGTCGATATTGGTGTAGCTCGCCCCGCTGGGCAGGGTGTCGGGCGTGGCGGCGATCTCACTGGGCGTGCGCAGGTCGTAGACCGCCTTGATGCCCAGGCTGTTCAGGGTGGCCAGGTCCGCCGCAGAAGGCGTCAACGCATTGGAACGATAGAACACCCCGCTACGCATCGTGCCGTCATTGGCCGTGGTGTACGCCGTGGTGGTGCCGGCGATATCGCGGAAGTTGTCGATGCTGCGCAGGCGCGGAGTGTCGAGCGGTTCAGCCGCCTGGGCGACAGCGATGGACAGGCTTAGAGCGGACAGCGAAAACAGAACACGTTGGAACACGATACAGCCTCATTGAAAACCCGTTGGGCTGGCTAATATCGGTGGCCAAATACGACTGAATGTTACAAATTCCCGCCGAATGGAAATCAGTGCGCGATCTGTCCGGACGCTGCGTTTTCTGTCCGTACCTGCGCATTGGAATCACCCCTGACCTGGCCAATCACCTCGGCAAGTACACGAACACCCTCCTCGATCTGCTGGGTCATCAGGCCCGCATACCCCAGAATCAGCCCTGCCGCTCGCTCCTGAGCCACCGCCACGGGGTTGGCGTACAGCGGCGACAGCGGATAAACGCCGATACCGCGCTCCAGCGCAAGCGCTTGCAATACAGGCTCGTCCTGCGGGCCAAGCCCCGGCAACAGCAGGACGCCATGCAGACCGGCAGACAACCCGACCAGTTGCCCCTGCCCGGCCAGATGCTGCTCGACAGACGCCAGCAGCACGTTTCGTCGCCGTTCGTTCTCCCGCCGCAGGCGACGCACGTGACGCTCGTAAGTGCCGCTTTCGATCAACGAGGCGAGTACATCCTGCTCCCAGCGTGGCGCGTGGCGATCGGTCAAGCGCTTGGCCTGTCGAAACACCCCGATCAATGGGCGCGGAAGCACCAGGTAGCCCAGTCGCAACTGCGGCGAAAGGGCCTTGGAAAAAGTGCCGACGTAGATCACCCGGGCATCGGTGTCCATCGATTGCAGCGCATCGATGGGCCGCTGGCCATAGCGAAACTCGCCACCGTAGTCGTCCTCGATGATCCATGCCCGATGCCGGCTCGCCCAGTCCAGCAGTTGCAGACGCCGTGCCACGGGAAGCACCGCGCCCATCGGGAACTGGTGCGATGGTGTCACGTAGGCCAAACGCACACGCTCATCTTCGGGCAGCGCGCCGGTGTCGAGCCCGCCGGCATCGACAGGGACAGGCAGCGCCATCGCCCCCGTGGCTGCAAAGCAATAGCGGGCCATGCGGTAGCCTGGATCTTCAAAGACGAAGGTATCCTGCGGGTTCAGCAACAGCCGCGCACACAGATCAAGCCCCTGCTGCGAGCCATGCACGATGAGTATCTGCTCGACATCGCAGACCAGGCCGCGAGCACGACGCAGGTAGCCTTGCAAGGCACTGCGCAAACGCACCTGCCCTTCGGGTTGATCGTTACCCGGCTGGCGCTTGACCAGTTCGGCACTGTAGGCACGCTGCCAGCCCAGCGCCGGGAAATCCCTGGAAGCGACTGCGCCGTAGCGGAAATCGATACGGGCCCCTGGTGATGCCATGCTGTACGGCGAGATGCCGGCCACCCGCTGCCCGTACAGGGAAAGCGCAGGTGGCGCGTCCATGTTTGCTGCCGACTCCGTTTTGCGCTGACCGCCTCGGGCCGTCACCAGGTCCGCGACCTGTGCGGCCTTTCCCGACGACGTGACGACAAAACCCTCGGCAGCCAGTTGCTCGTAGGCCGCCGTCACCGTGGTTCGCGAAACCCCGAGTTCTGACGCCAGAACCCGTGTCGATTGCAGCTTGGCCCCCGCTGCCAGCACGCCCTCTTCGATCTGCGCGCGCAGCCTGGCGTAGATGCGGTGTTGCGCGCCACGGGATGAAGCATCGGGACTGGCTGCAAACTGGCCCATGGAAAAACCTCGAAACTGGCACTTTTCACGGTGCAGGTGGTGCTTGAGATTATGGGTCCACACCCGCACGAAATGAACCCCGGAGACAGCACCTTGGAACTGACCGTTACCACGCTCCTTGTCACCTTCGCCGGCGTCTTTCTGATTTGCTTCATGAAGGGCGCATTCGGTGGCGGCTTCGCCATTGTCGGCATCCCGCTGCTGTCACTGGTGATGGACCCGATCACCGCCGGCGGCCTGCTCGCGCCCCTGTTCATCGCCATGGACCTGTTCGGCCTGCGCTACTGGAAACCGTCCACCTGGTCCAAACCGGACCTGAAGTTGCTGGTTCCCGGCCTGGTCGTCGGCATCGGCATGGGCTACCTGCTCTTTCGTGTACTGGACCATCGCGCGGTCGCCATTGTCATGGCGAGCGTGACCCTGGTGTTTGTCGGGCTGTGGTTCAAGGCTGGCGCAGAAGTTAGGGTTCGCCCGCGCTCATCGCCCAAAGCGGTGGCTGCCGGCATCACCTCGGGCATCACCACCATGGTGGCGCATTCCGGTGGGCCGCCGCTGGCGATCTACCTGCTGCCACTGGGCCTGAGCAAGCAGGTGTATGCCGGGACCACCAGCATGTTCTTCACCGTGGGCAACCTGCTCAAGGCTGCGCCCTGGCTGCTGCTGGCCAGGCCGACGGGCAACGTGCTGACCCTGGCGGGCATTTGCCTGCTCGCCGTGCCCTGCGGCGTCTGGCTCGGCTGGCGCCTGCACGCAAGGCTGGATCAGCGCCAGATGTACCGTGTCTGTTACGGCTTGCTGGTGGTCACGGCCTTCAAGCTGCTGTGGGACGGGGTGTCGGGCTATATCGCCTGAACACACCGTCGCGCTGTCGGCGCTCATTCCCCGGCATGGCGGGTCTTGACGGTCTGGAACATCTTGATCCGGTCGTGTATTTCCTGAAGGGTATGGCGAAACGGCTCGTGCCTTTCACTGGTGGTCGGGTCTTCAAAGTTCCAGGTCATCACTTCGTTGGAAAACGGCATCCTGCCGGCTTCTTCCGACGACTTGTCGCACAGGGTGATGACGTAATGGAAAGGCCGCCCCTGGTATTCATCAATGGACTTGCTGCGCAGCCCGCTTGTGTCGATACCGATATGTTCCAGCGAATCGAGGGTGCGTGAATCGACTCCAAGGGGTTCCAGCCCCGCACTGAAGGCTTCAAAGTGCTCCGAATCGGTATGCCTCAAAAGCGCCTCGGCCATCAACGAACGTACATCGTTGCCGGCGCAGACAAACAGCACGCGAAACCTGTCGGCCATGGTGATCTCCTGACTTTCATCCTGAACGATGAACGCAATAGTAAGTTGATCCCATTACAGCAATGTTTTTTGTGCCGTGATGCCATGGCCGACGGGACGTGCCAGGACGTGCCTGTCAAACGGCTTGCTGCAAGGCGAAATACTTCAAGTCGCGCCCACCCTTGAGCGGCCCCGAAGGCTTTGGCAGCAGGCTGGCCACCTGAGCCAGTTGAACTTCGGCTTTCTCCAGTTGAGCCGCTGCGCAAGCCGACCAGACGGGCATGAGTGGCAGAAGATCTTTCTCGACCCGCGCTTGTTCACTCCACAGGTAATGGTCGTGCCAACTGCCCAGGGCCGATTGCAGGCTTTTCAACAGTTTTGCTTCGTTGCCCGACAAGGGGGCCAACTGAGGAAACGCCTCGGTCAGGTAGCGGGTGCGCTTGACCAGGATGCGCAACTGATGCCGATCAAACTGCGTATCGGCTATTGCCGCATGCAGGCGATCGACCTGCTTGTTGAGGGTTTTGCGAATCTTCTGTTCAAGATGTTGCAAGCGACCATTGGACCTCGCCGCACGAAAACCGGCGGGCCAGGCATCCAGGGCTGCCATCAGTCGCTTGAGCGGCTGACCGTTGACGACGGCGTGATAGCTGGCATTCAACCGTGCGCGCCGGCGCTGTGCCAACTCAGGAAAACCCCGTTGTTGCAGTTCCTCGATGAGCACTTCCAGATCACGGGCCGGTGTCGTCTGCCTGCCGACGTCGGCTGCGGCCTCGTTCAATGCCGTCACTTCGTGCATGGCGCGAAACGGTCTGAGCAGACTCCGGATCCGCCTGACCGTGATCCTCAGATCGTGCAACGCCTCGGGATCGGTGCGCGCCTCCAGACGCGAACGCGCGTGATACAACGCCACTTGCAGGCTGATGATTTCAGCCACGAACGTGTCCACGAACGCCATCGTTTCGCCTCCTTTTCAAAATGTCCAATGAGCGTAGCAGGCCCGTTGCCCCCTCACTTGTTCTATTCTTGCCCCCAACCAAACCTACGGACTTCGACATGCCCACCCCTGAATTCACCCTCCTGCAGAGCTGGCATCACAACGCTGGCGCATGGATCGAAGCCGTGCGCGGCGGCACCATCGAGAGCCGCCGGCAGGTCACCGACCAGGCCATTGTGCTGGCGATACTGGGGCGCCAGCCCGAGCGTGTGCTCGACCTGGGTTGCGGCGAAGGCTGGTTGTTGCGGGCGCTGGCGGATCGGGGCATCGCAGCG
This sequence comes from Pseudomonas sp. NPDC089569, assembly GCF_050280625.1. Taxonomy (NCBI): domain Bacteria; kingdom Pseudomonadati; phylum Pseudomonadota; class Gammaproteobacteria; order Pseudomonadales; family Pseudomonadaceae; genus Pseudomonas; species Pseudomonas sp. NPDC089569. Next base: position 17,469 of record NZ_JBNNVQ010000027.1, on the reverse strand, counting down.
ACGGGTGTGGACGGGGATGCGACGCTGGTGGAGGCCGCGCGAGCGTCGGGCGCGGCGCAGGTGCATCTGGCTAGCTACGAGGCGCTGGTTGAGGCGACGGTGGACATCGGTCGCGACTACGACCTGATCTGCGCCAACTTCGCCCTGCTGCATCAGGACATCATCCCGCTGCTCGCCGCCATGAACGCCCTGCTTGCTCCCGGCGGCGCTCTGGTGATTCAGACGCTGCACCCTTGGGTCGCTGCGGCGGGCGACTACCAGGATGGCTGGCGCGAAGAAACCTTCGCCGGCTTCAAAGGCCAGTGGCAACCGATGCCGTGGTACATGCGCACCCTGTCGAGCTGGATCAATGCCCTGGACATGGCCGATTTCAGATTGGCCGGATTGCAGGAACCGCAGCACCCGCAAAGTGCCGGGCCGCAGTCGTTGCTGTTGGTGGCAGAGCCACGAGGCTAATGACAGTGATGGAGCGTGCGACGCTCGCGCGCTCCGATCGGCCATCCAGCCCGTTCCCGCCTCTGATCCGCGGGCTCGCGCTTACGTCGGTGAAATCGTTGCCAGTACGCCAATCAAAATAGTCACCAGCAGAAAGCCACCCAGAAAAATCGCCATCTTGCCCATAAGACCCCCTGCCTATCGAGTTTGCGGTGCACCGCAGCCAAGGTGCGGAACTTGCGCCTATTGTGTTGGGCAAACTGAGTTCATAACAGACGCAGAAAGCACATAAAAAAGCGGATCAGATACAGAACAGAGTCGCAGGTGCACGCCAATAATCTGTGGGACCACGTCATGCGACGCCATCGAAAACACCTACGCCTCGTAGGAGCGAGGCTTGCCCGCGAACAGGCCCCATGTCATGCAATGATTTCTAAAACGCCTTCGCCGGCAAGCCTGGCTCCTGCCTCACGGCATGCGATGACTTCGAAAACGCTTTCGCCCGTAGGAGCGAGGCTTGCCCGCGAACAGGCCCCATGTCATGCAATGATTTCTAAAACGCCTTCGCCGGCAAGCCTGGCTCCTACACCGCGAACACGGCCTCACGTCATGCAATGATTTCGAAAACGCTTTCGCCTGTAGGAGCGAGGCTTACCCGCGAACAGGCCCCATGTCATGCAACGATTTCTAAAACGCTTTCGCCGGCAAGCCTGGCTCCTACATCGCGAACATGGCCTCACGTCATGCGATGACTTCGAAAACGCTTTCGCCTGTAGGAGCGAGGCTTGCCCGCGAACAGGCCCCATGTCATGCGATGATTCCAAAAACGCTTTCGCCGGCAAGCCTGGCTCCTACATCGCGAGCACGGCCTCACGGCATGCGATGATTTCGAAACGCCTTCGCCTGTAGGAGCGAGGCTTGCCCGCGAACAGGCCCCATGTCATGCAACGATTTCTAAAACGCTTTCGCCGGCAAGCCTGGCTCCTACCCCGCGAACAGGTCCCATGTCATGCAATGATTTCGAAAACGCCTTCGCCGGCAAGCCTGGCTCCTACGGGACCGGGGGACATCCGCAAAATGCCGGGTATCATCCACAAAAAAGCCCGCTGACCGTTACCGGTTCAGCGGGCTTCGTTTTCTGCGGATCAGTCCATCCTGTCACCCTGCCCGGTCGGCAAGGCAGCCGGATTACAACGCCATGTCAGACGCCGCATTTTCCTTCACGGCCTTCGGCTTCTCGGCCGCGGCAGCCGGAGCGGCCACTTGCCCGATCACCGGCGGCGCAGGCAGTTCCAGCACCTTGGCGGTATAGGCCCACTCCTCGGCCACTTTGGCCGGGTCGTTGTTCAGCTGGGTGCCATAGCTTGGCACGATCTGGTGCAGCTTTTCCTGCCAGGCCGGGGTGGCGACCTTGTCCTTGAACACTTTCTGCAGCACGGACAGCATGATCGGCGCAGCGGTCGATGCGCCCGGGGAGGCACCCAGCAGGCCGGCGATGGAGCCGTCGGCGGAGGCAACGATTTCGGTGCCCAGTTTCAACACGCCACCGGCCGCTTCGTCACGCTTGATGATCTGCACGCGCTGGCCCGCTTGCCACAGGCGCCAGTCTTCGGCCTTGGCGTTGGGGAAGTACTCTTTCAGCGCGTTGAGGCGGTCTTCGTCCGACAGCATCAGTTGACCAGCCAGGTACTCGACCAGCGGGTATTCCTTGATCCCGACGCGAGTCATCGGCCACACGTTGTGCGTGGTGGTGGTGGTCAGCAGGTCCAGGTACGAACCTTCCTTGAGGAACTTGGTGCTGAAGGTCGCGAACGGGCCAAACAGGATCACGCGCTTGCCATCCAGCACACGGGTGTCCAGGTGCGGCACCGACATCGGCGGCGCGCCGACGCTGGCCTTGCCGTAGGCCTTGGCCAGGTGTTGCTCGGCGATGGCCGGGTTATCGGTCACCAGGAACGAGCCACCTACCGGGAAACCTGCATATTCACGGGCTTCCGGGATACCGGATTTCTGCAGCAGGTGCAGGGCACCGCCGCCGGCGCCGATGAACACGAACTTGGCGTCGGTTTCGGTTTTGCTGCCGTCCTTGAGGTTTTTGTAGCTGACGCGCCAGCTGCCGTCGGCATTGCGGGTGATGTCCTGCACTTCGCTGGACAGCTTCAGGTCGAATTTCGGTGTGGACTGCAGGTGCGCAACGAACTGGCGAGTGATTTCACCGAAGTTCATGTCGGTGCCAAGCGGGCTCCAGGTGGCGGCGACCTTCTGGTTCGGATCACGCCCTTCCATCATCAGCGGTACCCACTTCTTGATGACCTCGGGGTCCTCGGAGTACTGCATGCCGGCGAACAGCGGGCTGGCTTGCAGGGCCTCGTAGCGCTTTTTCAGGAACTTGATGTTGTCATCGCCCCACACAAAGCTCATGTGCGGAGTGGAGTTGATGAACGAACGCGGATTCTTCAGCACGCCTTGCTGGACCTGCCAGGCCCAGAACTGCCGGGAAACCTGGAAGGCTTCGTTGATTTCGACGGCCTTGGGGATCGACACCTTGCCGTTTTCATCTTCCGGCGTGTAATTCAGCTCGGCCAGGGCGGAGTGACCGGTACCGGCGTTGTTCCAGCCGTTGGAGCTTTCCTGGGCGACGCCGTCGAGGCGCTCGACCATTTCCATCGACATGCCCGGTTCCAGCTCGTTGAGCCATACCCCCAGGGTCGCACTCATGATGCCGCCGCCAATCAGCAGCACGTCGACCTTTTTGGCGGCTTCCGCCTGGGCCGTCGTCATCCCCAATGACAAAGCCAGCCCCAGCAGGGCTGTGTTCACTTTCTTAAACATCTGTAGCACCTTAGATAAAACGCCATCCTCCCTGCGACTTTCGCTTGCGACCCCATGCGTCACGGCAGGTCATGGGGCAGCAGCACATCGAGTTGCAGGGCGGGCACACAAGGCCGACCCATAGAGTCGACCCTCGTTATATGTCCCTACTGAACTGACTTTTTATCTTTTTTGGCTTCAGCTACTTGAGCGACAGTGAATCGGTTCGCACGTCTCAAGGACGGGCAAACTGAACAGGTCAAACCCAGTTGGCGCGCAGGATATCACGTCACGAAAAACCCGCACGTCTGTTCGCGACTGATTGGTCCTGGGTATTTTCGAACCCGTAGGAGCCAGGCTTGCCGGCGAAGTCGGCCTTACGCCATGCGATGATTTCGAAAACGCCTTCGCCGGCAAGCCTGGCTCCTACCCCGCGAACACGGCCTTACGCCATGTGGCGATTCCAGAAACGCCTTCGCCGGCAAGCCTGGCTCCTACGGGCTATGGTGGATGGCCGACTATACTCAGTGATCCGCAATTAAGTGTGTGAGGATGTGTCATGAGCGATAAAGACGATCTGCGCAAATACTCCTCCCAAGTGATCGACGGCGTCGAAGCCGCACCCGCCCGCGCCATGCTGCGGGCCGTGGGCTTTACCGACGAAGACTTCCACAAGCCGCAGATCGGCATCGCCTCCACCTGGGCGATGGTCACGCCCTGCAACATGCACATCGACAAGCTTGCGCTGGAGGCGGAAAAAGGCGCGAACGCCGCCGGCGCCAAGGGCGTGGTGTTCAACACCATCACCATTTCCGACGGCATCGCCAACGGCACCGAAGGCATGAAGTATTCGCTGGTGTCGCGCGAGGTGATCGCCGACTCCATCGAAACCGTGGCCGGTTGCGAAGGCTTCGACGGCCTGGTGACCGTGGGCGGTTGCGACAAGAACATGCCCGGCTGCCTGATCGGCATGGCGCGCCTCAATCGCCCGTCGATCTTCGTGTATGGCGGCACCATTCGCCCCGGTGCCGGCCATACCGACATCATTTCCGTGTTCGAGGCCGTCGGTCAGCATGCCCGTGGCGACATCAACGAAATCCAGGTCAAGCAGATCGAAGAAGTGGCCATTCCCGGCCCCGGTTCCTGCGGCGGCATGTACACCGCCAACACCATGGCCTCGGCCATCGAAGCGCTGGGCATGAGCCTGCCCGGCTCCAGCTCCCAGGAGGCCATCGGCAGCGACAAGGCGTCGGACAGTTTCCGCGCCGGACAGCAGGTGATGGAGTTGCTCAAGCTCGATCTCAAACCGAGCGACATCATGACCCGCAAGGCTTTCGAGAACGCGATTCGCGTGGTGATCGCCCTCGCCGGCTCCACCAATGCGGTGCTGCATCTACTGGCCATGGCTCATGCGGTGGATGTCGAGCTGACGCTGGATGACTTCGTCGAGCTGGGCAAGGTGTCACCGGTGGTGGCCGACCTGCGCCCCAGCGGCAAGTACATGATGAGCGAGCTGGTGGCCATCGGCGGCATTCAGCCGCTGATGAAACGCATGCTCGCGGCCGGCATGCTGCATGGCGATGTGCTGACCGTCACCGGCAAGACCCTGGCGCAAAACCTCGAAAACGTACCCGACTACCCCGCCGGCCAGGACGTGATCCTGCCCTTCGACCAACCGATCAAGAAGGACTCGCACTTGGTGGTGCTGCGCGGCAATCTCTCGCCCGAAGGCGCCGTGGCCAAGATCACCGGCAAGGAAGGCCTGCGCTTCGAAGGCAAGGCCAGGGTCTATCACGGCGAAGAAGGCGCACTGGCCGGTATCCTCAATGGCGAAGTGCAACCCGGTGAAGTGATCGTGATTCGCTATGAAGGGCCCAAGGGTGGGCCGGGCATGCGCGAAATGCTTTCGCCGACGTCGGCGGTGATGGGCAAGGGACTGGGCAAGGACGTTGCGTTGATTACCGACGGCCGTTTCTCTGGCGGCTCCCACGGTTTTGTCGTGGGTCATATCACACCCGAGGCATTCGAAGGCGGGCCGATTGCCCTGATCGAAAACGGCGACCGCATCATCATCGATGCGCAAACCCGGCAACTGACCGTGGATGTTTCCGACGCCGAACTGGCCGCGCGCAAGGCCCGTTGGGTGCGGCCACGGCCCAAATACAAACGTGGCGTACTGGCCAAGTACGCCAGGACCGTGGCCAGCGCGTCGGAAGGCGCCGTGACGGATAAATACCTTTGATGCAACCGCGTCAGGCCGGCTCGCACAGCGAATCGAGTGCTGCCACGCCGGCCTTGGCGACTTGTGCGTCCTGATCAGGCTTGACGCCCGATACGCCGATGGCGCCCACCACCTGCCCGCCCGCCAACACCGGAACGCCGCCTTCGAGCATTGCGCTGAGCACCGGTGCGGAAAGAAAGGCACTGCGACCACCATTGATCATGTCTTCGTAGGCCTTGGTTTCCCGACGGCCGAGCGCCGCACTGCGGGCCTTTTCCATGGCGATGTAGGCACTGGCCGGCGCGCAGCCGTCCAGGCGTTCCAGGGCCAGCGGGTGACCGCCATCGTCGACCACGGCAATCGTCACCGGCCATTGACAGGCCAGCGCTTCAGCGCGGGCGGCGTCCAGCAGGTGTGCAACGTCGGTTCGGGTCAGTACTGCTTTGCTCTTCATTGTCATGTCGTCCTTAGCATTCAATCACTGTATTCAAACCGCCTGTGACACCCGTTCGGCCAGTCGCCGGGTCAGCCAATCGGGGTCCATCTCCGGAACCGAGGCCAGCAATCGCGCGGTGTAGTCGTGGTGCGGCGGGCTGAACACCTGAGCAAGCGGGCCTTGCTCGACAATTTTCCCCTGATGCATGACCACCACCTGGTCGGCGATCCCCTTCACGGTCTCGATGTCATGGGTGATGAACAGGTAGGAAAGGCCCAACTCGTCCTGCAGCCGCTCCAGCAATTGCAGAATGCCCTTGGCCACGATCTGGTCGAGCGCCGAGGTCACTTCATCGCAAATGATCACCTTGGGTTCGGCGGCCAGCGCCCTGGCGATGCAGATGCGCTGTTTCTGCCCGCCGGACAGTTCGCCGGGGAAGCGGTCGATGATTTGCGTCGGCGAGAGTTCGATCTGTTCAAGCAGCTCATGGATGCGCTTTTCCTTCGCCCGACCCGTCAGCCCCAGGTAGAACTCCAGTGGCCGGCCGAGAAAATCGCGAACCCGCTGGCGGGGATTGAGCGCGGTGTCGGGCATCTGGTAAATCATCTGGATGTGCCGCAACAATTCGCGGCTGCGTTCGCGATAACCCAGGGGCAGCGCCTGGCCTTCGAAAAACAGCTGGCCCTTGCCGGCCGGCAACAGACCGGTCAGGACACGGGCCACCGTGGATTTACCCGAGCCGGACTCTCCGACCACCGCCACCGTTGCGCCCTTGGGCACTTGCAGGGAAATGTCGTGCAGTATCGGCAACTGTCCATAACCGGCATGCACACCCTGGAGTTCGAGTACCGGCATCTCTTTGTCGAAGGTCTTGGGCTCATGCTGCAACGAGCGCACCGCCCACAATGTCTTGGTGTATTCCATTTGCGGCGCGGACAGCATCCGCCGTGTATCGGCCTCTTCCACAGTGTTGCCGTGACGCAACACCATGATCCGGTCGGCCATCTGCGCGACGACCGCCAGGTCGTGGGTGATGTAGATGGCGGCGGTGCCGAACTGCTCGACCACATCGCGTATGGCGGCGAGCACTTCCACCTGGGTCGTCACATCCAGCGCCGTGGTGGGCTCGTCGAAGATGATCAGATCGGGCCGGCAGGCCATGGCCATGGCCGTCATGGCTCGCTGTAGCTGACCACCGGAAACCTGGTGCGGGTAACGAAAGCCGATCTGCTCGGGATCGGGCAGGCGCAGGCGGCGGAACATGTCCACCGCATCGGCGCGGGCCTGTTCTTCGCTGAGCACGTTGTGCAGCACGGCCGTTTCGACGTATTGATCGATCAGGTTGTGCGCCGGGTTGAACGCAGCCGCCGCCGACTGGGCCACGTAGGCGATGCGCGATCCCCACAGTTTCAGCTTCTGCTCCCGGGAAGCCTGCATCAGGTCAGTGCCGTCGAAAACAATACTGCCCTGGGTGATCCGGCATCCCGGCCGCTCGTACCCCATGGCCGCCAGCCCGAGCGTTGACTTGCCGGCACCGGATTCGCCGATCAGGCCGAGGATTTCCCCCCGCTTGAGTTGCAGATCGATGCCCTTGACGATCTCCTGCCAGCCCCCCGCACACTGCGCTTCGATCCGCAGGCCGGAGATGTTCAGAAGGGTGTCGTGACGCTTGTCATGGTTTTTTTCACTGGTCATCGCGCAGGCCACTCGTCAGGTGCAGAAACCAATCCACTACAAAATTGACCCCGATGGTCAGCAGCGCAATGGCGGCCGCCGGCAACAGCGGCGTGATGTCGCCATAGGAAATCAGGGTGGCGTTATCCCGCACCATCGAGCCCCAGTCCGCCGTCGGCGGCTGGATCCCCAGGCCAAGGAAGCTCAGGGCGCTGATGAACAGGAAGGTGAAGCAAAAGCGCAGGCCGAACTCGGCCACCAGCGGCGCCATGATGTTGGGCAGGATCTCGCGGAACATGATCCAGCCGTTGCCCTCGCCGCGCAGCCGCGCCACTTCGACGAAATCCATCACCGCCACGTTGCCGGCGACCGCCCGGGTCAGGCGAAAGACCCGCGTCGAATCCAGTACCGCAATGATGATGATCAGTGCCGGGATCGACGTGCCGAACAGTGTCAGCAGCATCAGGGCGAAGATCAGTTGCGGAATGGCCATCAGCACATCGACCACGCGCGACAACAGTTGATCGACCCAGCCACCCCGCGCCGCCGCCAACAGCCCCGCTGCGCCACCGAGCAGGAAGGCCAGGCTGGTGGCGAGCGCGACGATGCCGATGGTGTTGCGCCCGCCGTAGAGCAGCCGGGTGAGCATGTCGCGCCCCAGGTTGTCGGTGCCCAGCAGGAATTGCGGCCCCCAGGGTTCGAAGGCCTGCGCGACGACCTGGGATTCGCCGTACGGTGTCAGCCAGGGCGCCAGGATTGCGCCGAGGGTGTACAGCACGATGACCAGCATGCCGAACCGGGCGGTCCAGGGCGCCGTTTGCAGCCCGCGCCACAACCGGCGGCCCGGGCCCGATCGCGACGAATGCACAGGTAACGCCGCCATGGCCTCGACATCCACGTTCATGTTCACTTTGTTCATTTGGGGTGCCTCAACCGTGGATTGGTCAGGACCGACAGCACATCCGCCGTCAGGTTGAGCACAATGTAGGTGGCCGCGAAGACCAGGCTGCAGGCCTGGACGACCGGCATATCGCGCTTTTTCACCGAGTCGACCATCAACTGCCCCATGCCCGGATAGACGAACACCACCTCGACCACCACCACGCCCACGATCAGGTATGCCAGGTTGAGCACGATCACGTTGATGATCGGTGCCCAGGCGTTGGGCAAGGCATGGGTGAGGATCACCCGCCAGCGAGGCACGCCCTTGAGCGTGGCCATCTCGATGTAGGGGCTGGCCAGCAGGTTGATGATCGCCGCGCGGGTCATGCGCATCATGTGCGCCGTGACGACCAGGGTCAACGTCAGGGCCGGCAGCAACACCCGATAGATGCGTTCGAGCAAGGGCTGGCCGGGATCGACGTTGGCCAGGCTGGGGAGCCAGCCGGCCTTCACCGAGAACAGCAGGATCAGCAGATACGCCAGGAAGAACTCGGGGAACGAAATGAACGTCAGCGTCGCGCTGTTGATCATCCGGTCGAAAAACCCGTTGCGATAGATCGCCGCGAGAAAGCCGAGCACCAGGGCCAGCGGCACGGCGATCAACGCCGTGACCGAGGCCAGGAACAGGGTGTTGAGCAAACGACTGCCCAGCAGCTCGGCAATCTGCCGGCCGTTGGCCAGCGAACTGCCGAAGTCGCCTTGCACGAATGCGCTCAACCAATGGATGTAGCGGATGTGCAACGGTTGATCGAGCCCCAGTGCATGGCGAAAGGCAACCACGGCCTCGGGCGTCGCCGACTGCCCGAGGATTTCGGTCGCGATGTCACCCGGCAGGAAATCCACACCCAGCAGGATGATCACCGAAACGAACCACAGGCTCAGGCAGCCCAGAGCCAGGCGTTGAGTCAGCAAGGTTGTGATTTTGTTCATGCCACCCTCCCCCCATGGTCAAGGCGCATCCCTGCGCTCAAACCCCACGGGCGTCTCACGCAAACCACCAGCGTTCGGCCGCACGCAGGCCATCGAGGTCCCAGTTGCTGGCCAGCTTGTCGTGGCCGATCCGGCGGGAGATGCCGTCGACGTAGTTGGCAAACAGCGGAATCAACGCGCCGCCGTCGTCACGCAGCATGCCTTGCATTTCGCCGTACATCTGCCGGCGCTTCTGGTCGTCGAGTTCCGAGCGCGCCGACAGCAGCAGCGAGTTGAACTGGGTGTTGTCCCAGAAGGTTTCGTTCCAGCTCGCGCCCTTGCCGTACACCAGTGAAAACGCCCAGTCCGCCGTGGGCTTGCCGCCCCAGTAGTCCATGCTCCAGGCCTTTTTCATCCAGACGTTTTTCCAGTAGCCATCGTTGGGCTCGCGCACCACGTTGATGTCGATGCCTGCCTTGGCGGCGTGTTCCTTGAACAGCACGGCGGTATCGACCGCACCGGCGAAGGCGGCATCGGCGGCGCTCAAGTCGACCTTCAAGCTGTCCAGGCCTGCTTGTTTGAGGTAGAACCGGGCCTTGTCCGGATCGTAGTCGCGCTGCGCCAGTTCCTTGTTGAAGTAGCGGTAGCCGGAGCTGATCGGGTGGTCGTTGGCGACCTCGCCGTGGCCGTGCAGGATCGTTTCGAGCATGGTCTTGCGATCGACCGCATGCTTGAGCGCCATGCGCACGTTGTTGTCGGTAAAAGGCGCCATGGTGGTATTCATCGGCAGGCTGTAATGCTGCCCGCCGTTGATCGAGGAAATCTCCAGCGCCGGGTTGCGCTTGAGCAGGTGCACGGTTTTCAGGTCGCAACCGTTCATGGCGTGGATTTCGCCGGTGCTCAGGGCATTGGTACGCGCGCCCACGTCGGCGATCACCAGGAATTCCACCGAGTCGAACCAGCCGCGATCCGGCTTCCAGTAGTTGGGGTTGCGCTTGACCAGCGTCCTGACACCCGGATCGAACGCCTCGCGCATGTAGGCGCCGCAGCCGATGCCGTCAGTGGCGTTGACCTTGCCATCCTGCGATGGCATCACCGGCAGGTGATAGTCGGAGAGCAGGTACGGGAAATCGGCGTTGCCGCCACTCAAGGTGATGATCACCCGGTCCTTGCCGTCGGCGCTGATATCGACAATAGGTGCCAGCAGGCTGTTGGCGGCCGACTTCGAATCCGGGCCACGGTGATGGTTGAGCGAGGCCACGACATCCGCCGCCTCCAGGGATTTGCCGTTGTGAAATTGCACACCCTGGCGCAGCTTGAAGCTCCAGACCTTCGCGTCCGGCGAGGGCTCCCAGCTCTGGGCCAGTTCACCGACGAGTTCGCCGGTGTTGGTGACTTCGGTCAGATAACTGTGAATCGAATGGCCGACAGACTGCATGTAGTTGTCGCCGAATGAGCCTGGATCGAACGAGTCGGTGGTCGACCCGCTGGCGATACCCAGTTTGAAGTGTCCGCCGCGCTTGGGGCTGCCCACCGTATCGGCCAGGGCACGACCGGGGAAACTGGTGGCCAGTGCCATGCCGGCGCCTGCCGCCAGCATGCACTGCATGAAGGTACGTCGATCAATTCGCCCTTGCTTGAGGCCTTGTGTCAGATCGTCAATGAGTTTGCTCATGAGGTGTCCCCGTTATTGGCTGTTGTTATCAGGAGTTGTCTGGGCGGGTGTTCATCACCTTCGCCGGACCCACACACGTGTCGCTGTACCTCTAACCACCTTTTATATCCGCGCAGTCACCGCCTTGACCCGGCAGTAGCTGCGCAAGCCTTCGAGTCCCTTTTCACGGCCAAAGCCCGACAGTTTGTTGCCGCCAAATGGCGTTTCGACTCCACCGGCGTAGTACTCGTTGATGTACACCTGCCCGGCGTCGATATCGCGAGCCAGGCGCAGCGCCTTGGTGATGTCGCGGCTGTAGATGCCAGCGGCCAGTCCGAACGGCGTGCCATTGGCCAGTTCCAGTGCATGCTCGACCGAGTCGGCCACTTGCACCGACAGTACCGGGCCGAAGATTTCTTCCTGCACCAGGCGATCACCGGGTTTGACGTTGTCGAGCAGCGTGGGCGCGAAGAACCAGCCGGCATTGCTCTGGGCATCCGTCAGCCGGGTCCCTCCCGCCGCGATCCTGATTTTCCGAGCCCTGGCATCTTCGACGTAGGTGCTGATCTTTTCCAACTGCTCCAGTGAGCTGATGGCGCCAATTTCCGGATTCTTCAGGCCATGGCCGATGGTCAGCTGATTGGCCCGGGCCGCCAGGCGTTCGACGAACTCGGCGTGGATGCCGCGCTCGATGACCAGGCGCGAGCCGGCCGAGCAAATCTGTCCGGCGTTGGAATAGATCGCCCACAGCGCATCTTCGACGGTCTTTTCCATGTCGCAATCGCCCAGCACCACCATCGGCGATTTACCGCCCAGTTCGAGCGTGACACTGGTGATGTTGCGTGCAGCGGCCTGCATGACCGCCTGGCCTGTTTGCACCGAACCGGTAAAGGTGACGTGACGGACTTTTGGATGAGCCACCAGGGCAGCGCCGACTCTGGCGCCGGTGCCGGTGATGACGTTGCAGACACCGGCCGGCAAACCGGCCTGATGCAGGATTTCGGCCAGCAACAGCGCGGTCATGGGGGTCTGCTCGGCCGGTTTGAGCACCGCCGTGCAACCTGCCGCCAGTGCTGGCGCGAGGCCCCGTGCCGCCGTGGAGAACGGATAATTCCAGGGAATCACGTGGGCGGTGACACCCACAGGTTCCAGGTGGGTGCTGGAAACGTAATCCGGTCCCAGCGGTATCGTTTCGCCGTGCAGTTTGTCGGCCGCGCCGGCGTAGTACTCGAACAGGCGCGCGGCGGAGCGCACATCCGATTGCGCCTCCTTCAGGGTCTTGCCATTGTCCAGGGTTTCGATCACCGCCAGTCGTTCGGCGTTGGCACGAATACCTTCGGCTGCGCGCATCAACGTGCGGCTGCGCTCGGCGGGTGTGGCTTTGCCCCACGGGCCGCGCAAGGCCCTGTCGGCAGCAGCCACCGCCAGTTCGACGTCTTGTTCGTCACCCGAGGCAAAACCGGCAAACGCGCGGCCAAGGCCCGGATCGAAGGTCTCCATGGAGTCGCCACTGGCGGCAGCACGCCATTGACCATCGATCCAATGGTCACGGGGCAAGCCGCTCAGGGTACCGCTGGCAAAATACTCGGCAATCAGCGCGTCGGTGACCGTGCTCATCGCGCCACCTCACTGACTTGATAGGTGGAGCGTTCCAGCCACTGCGGCGACACTTCGATACCCCAGCCCGGCGCATCGCTGACCGTCACATGGCCATCCTTGACGGTGTAGGGCGACTCGACGAACAAGCCGTCCTGCCATGGGTAGTAATCCAGGCCTTCAATCGACAGTTCCAGGTACTTGCCGGCGTTGGGAAGCGCCTTGAGGTAATGCATGGTGAACAAGGTCACCAGGGACAGGTTGGCGCTGTGCGGCGTGCAAGGCAGCCCGGCCTGCTCGGCCATCCGCGCGACCTTCATCGAGCGGGTGATGCCGCCCAGGTACAGGACATCGGGTTGCACCACATCCACGGCGCGCATCTCGATCATTCTGCGCCAGGTCGACAGGTCGCAATCCTGCTCGCCGCCGGTGACGTCCAGGGTCAAGGCTTCGGTCACCTGCCGGGTTTGCTCCAGTTCCCAATACGGGCACGGCTCCTCGAAATGCTCGATGCCGTAGTCTTGCAGCATGCCGCCGACTTCGATGGCACGCTTGGGGGAGAACCCCGAGTTGCCATCGACCAGCAGCGATACTCCGTCGCCCAATGCCTTGCGGATCGTCGGCACGATTTGCTCGGTCCGCCCCGGCCACTCGTCAATGTCATGGCCGCACTCGCGACCCACGCGGAACTTGAAGGCGTCGAAACCATAGTCATCGCGCAACTGCAAAAAGCGCTTGGCTTCATTCTCGGCACTGATATCGCGGCGCATCGACGAAGCATACGCACGCAACTGCCCCGGCGTACCGCCGAGCAACTCGACCACGGGCTTGCCTTCGACCTTGCCGCGCAAGTCCCACAGGGCGGTATCGAGCCCGGCCATGGCCCGGCACAGATAGGTGCCCGGAAACTTGTGTTCGCGCTCGGGAATCAGGCTGATCAGGCTTTCGATATCCAGCGCATCGGCGCCCAGCGCATAAGGTGCCACCTGACGGTGGAACACCTGTGCCGTGATATCGGCGTTGTAAGTCGACAGCTGCCCCCATCCGATCGCGCCGGTGTCGCTGGTGACGCGGACAAAACCCACATAGGGATCGCAAAAGGTTTCAAGCTTCTTGATGCGCATCACGCCACTCCATTTTCTTGTTGTCGGCCAGAATCAAATCGGCCGCTTTCTGCGCGACCATGATGGTCGGAGCGTTGGTATTGCCCGAGGTAATCGTGGGAAAAATCGAAGCGTCGACCACCCGCAGGCCCTTCAGCCCATGGACCCGCAAGCGCGTATCGACCACTGAGTTACTGGCATCGGGGCCCATGCCGCAGGTGCCGACCGGATGGAACACCGAGCCGCAACGCTGACGGAAATCGTCGAGGATCTGTTGATCGGACATGCCGTCCAGGTCCGGTGCGATGGCCTCCTTGATCAGGCCGCGCAAGGCCTGGGTGCGGACCATCTGCTGGATCAGCCGGCCGCCGGCAATGACGCCCGCGACATCGTCCGGATCGGAAAGGTAATTGGGGCGAATCTTCGGCCCGACGCGCGGGTCGGCACTGCAAATGTCGATACGCCCGCGGCTCTTGGGTCGGCAAGGCTGGAACGAAATGATGAACCCGGCGAACGGATCAGGGTTCATCAACGGGCGCTTGCCTTCCGGCGCCGTCGAGTAGGTGACCGGGTTGAAATACAGCTGTGTATCCGCCGATTCGCTCAGGGCATCGGAACGCACAAAGCCGCCGGACTGATTGACGCTGACGCTGAGCGGCCCCTTGCGCGTCAACACGTAGCGCAGCCCCGCCCACAACTTGCCGTGCAACGGCGACAGCAGGTTGTTGAGGGTCGGTTCGGTCGACTTGTAGTAGTAGTTGATGCCCAGGTGGTCCTGTAGTTGTCCACCCACCGCCTCATTGTCCAGCACCACGGGGATGCCATGACGGCGCAGCAATGCCTTGGGTCCGACACCGGACAATTGCAGCAATTGCGGTGAATTCACCGCCCCTGCGCTGAGAATGACCTCGCGTCGGGCACGGGCGGTCTGCACTTGTCCATTGTGCTCGAACTCCACCCCGACCGCGCGACGGCCGTCGAACAGTACCCGGTGAACCAGAGCATGGGTCATCAACCGCAGATTATCGCGCTGCATGGCCGGGCGCAGGAACGCATCCGCCGCCGAGCAGCGCATGCCTTTGAAGGTGTTGATCTGATAGACGCCCACACCTTCGGGACTGCTGCCATTGAAGTCTTCGGAGTAAGGCAGCCCCACTTCCTGGGCGGCCGCAAAAAAATGGCGGCGCAGCGGATGCAGTTGCGCGGTGACATCCGAGACGTACAACGGGCCGCCCTGGGCCGCATTGCCTTGCGCATCGACACGCCGTTCGGAGCGCTGGAAGTAAGGCAGGACATCGGCCCAACCCCATCCGGCATTGCCCCTTTGCTCCCAGCCGTCGAAGTCCACGGGCAAGCCACGGCAGTAGACCATGGCGTTGATCGAGCTGGAGCCGCCCATCACCCGCCCGCGCGGCCAATAACTGCGTCTTGAATCGATGGCCGATTCCGGCTCGGTCTCGTATTTCCAGTTGATGCGCTCATCAAAGAACGTACGGCCGTAGCCAATCGGCATCTTGATGAAGAAACGCCGGTCGCTGCCGCCCGCTTCCAGTACCAGTACCTGGCTCTGTCCGTCGGCGGTGAGGCGATCGGCCAGTACCGAACCTGCCGAACCACTGCCCACGATGATGTAGTCGAACTCCCCCACTGCCGCCATGTTCCTTGCCCCATGCCCGAGGTTCATCGCAGAACCGATACGAAAGCCGGCAGGCCATTTTTCTTTTTGTGGCCTACTTGTTCGTGCCCATCATTTCGGTAAAGCTCCTTCAAGACAAACAAGAAAAAAATGGCCTTTGGGCCAAAAAAATTTAAGGCTCGGCGATGTCCTACAAGCTACCCCACCTCCCCTGGTTGCGTACTTTCGAAGCGGCTGCGCGCAGCCTGAGTTTCTCCGCCGCGGCCGAGGACCTGCACATGACGGCGGCGGCCGTCAGCCTGCAAATCCGCTCGCTGGAGCAATACCTGGGGTTCCAGTTGTTCGAGCGTTTGCCCCGTGGCGTGCGGCTGACCGACATGGGCCTGGCTTACCTGCCTTCGGTGCGCAAGGCGTTCGATGAGTTGTCGCTGTCGACCGTGGGCCTGTTCGGCAGTCGCGGCGACTGCTCGATCACCGTGCGCTCCACCGCCGCCTTCGCCGTGCTCTGGCTGGCCCCCAAGCTGCACTCGTTCATCGAGGCACATCCCGACATTGAAATCCGCTTGCTGGCCGATATCTGGGCGGACGCCCAGGGCGCCGATCAAAGCGCGGTCGATATCCGTTTTGGCGACGGACACTGGGAGGGGTTCGAGGCGGAACTGATCCAGAAGGAAGCGTCGATTCCGGTGTGCAGCCCGGTCTGGCTTGAACGTGCAGGCTCGCCCGAAGCACTGGTCACCCTGGCTCAGCAGAACCTCATTCACATCATGGGTTGCGATGACCTGTGGACTCGCTGGTTCCGCGCTGCCGGCATCGCGCAAAACACACAAGGAAAAGGCGGATTGCTGGTGGACACCTCGCTCACGGCGCTGGAACTGGCCAGCGCCGGCTCAGGCTTTGCCCTCGTATTGCGCAGCCTGACCAAGTCCTACATCGACTCGGGCAGGCTCGTGTCCCCTTTCGAGGGCGAACTGGCGATCGACCAATCGCACTATTTACTGCAATCGAAGACCGGAAAACGGCCCAGCCCCGAGGTGCTGATTTTCAGGCAATGGCTGATGGAAACCGCCCGGAAGCAGTAGAACGTTGCGCCGCCATCGCGAGCAGGCTCGCTCCCACACCGGATCTTTGGTGCATGCCAATTCCGAATTCAATGAAGCTCCCTTGTGGGAGCTAGCCTGCTAGCGATAGCGCCACTCCAGTCACCTGAGTTTTAAAGCCGAAAGCGGTCCACCGACTGCGAAAGCTGCCCCGCCAGGTTCGACAATTGATCGGTGGTCGAAGCCGTCTGGCCAATCACCTTGCTGTTACCTTCGGACATGCCGGCGATCATCTCCACCTGATGGGCGATTTCGTTGCTGGCCAGGCTTTGCTCGCCGATGGTGCGGCTGATGTCGTTGACCAATTGCGTGGTGCTCAAGGTGGCCTGGAGGATTTCGCCGATGGCGCGTTCGACATCGGCGGTCACGGCCATGCCTTTGTCGACCTGGGCCACCCCCGCCTCCATGCTGGTTACCGCTTCGCGGGTACTGTGCTGGATGCGCGAGACCATGGCGGCGATTTCCTGGGTGGAAGCGCTGGTGCGTCCCGCCAGGTTGCGCACTTCGTCGGCCACCACGGCAAATCCGCGTCCCTGGTCGCCCGCGCGGGCGGCTTCGATGGCGGCGTTCAGCGCCAGCAGGTTGGTCTGGTCGGCGATGTCCTTGATCACCTGGATGATGCTGAAAATCCCCTCGGACTCCTTGTCCAGCGTGGCGATCACCTGTGCCGACTGCTGCGCCGAACGGGCGATGCCGTCCATGTCGTTGACCACCTGATGGATCACCCGCCCGCCATCCTTGGCCAGCGCTTCGGCCTGGTTGGCCATGTTCAGCGCCCGCTCGGCATGCCGGGTGATTTCCTCGATGCTGGCGGTCATTTCACTGGCCGCCGCGGCCATGGTGCTGGCGGCCGCGCTTTGTTGCTGGCTGCTGCCCGCGACTTCGTGGCAGCCGCTGCTCAGCCGCTCGCTCATGCCGCTGACGCCATGGGCATTGCTGCGCACCACTTCGA
>NZ_JBNNVQ010000026.1:0-62829 GCF_050280625.1 Pseudomonas sp. NPDC089569 | reverse complement strand
TTGCAGCACCAAAATCCATTGAGCTTCGATGTTTCGAAGCATCACCTTTCGAACACTCTCATAGCCTGCAAATCGTAATAAACGACCGATTGGAGTCGGCTATACAAGGCAAGGATGCATTGAATGCTTGATATTTTGCATGCTGAAAAACTGCAGAAAATGACCGCTAGGCGCAAAGAAATACTCGAACAACTCACATCAAACGAACAATACAGGGATAGTCCAGTGCTGGCCTTTGGTCCCCATGATCCGTTCGATGTAACGCCCGCAACATGCGATACCTGCTACTCGACAGCAAAAATTCAGAGCGCCATATCTGGCAAAAATAAACCGCGTTGGACCGTCACTTGTACCTCATGTGGAAAGCATGTTGCGCAGCCTCAGAAGGACCGATGGATGGCAGCACTGGCGTGGAACGGGATAAACCTCACGACTCAGAGTTACAGATCTCTGCCACTGTTTGATCTTGCACACTTAACGCCGGCAAGGGCCAAGGAGAAAATCGCAAAGATCCGTGAGGTCCTGGTTCTTCGAATCAGCCTTTGCGCAGTTGAGCGAGCTATCGCTGAGATGAGTGATTCTAAATCGAAGCCCGGTAGGATGTTTCAACAACGCTTGGACGCATATTTGAAGTGGGCAATGCATGCCCACCGGTTGATAAAATCAGCGAGGGCGGGCGAGGGAGTGGATGAGGCCTAGCACAACGAACCGGCTATCCCGTATTAGGGCTGAACTGGTCGACCGCGCATGATCCCGCTAGAACGGTGCCAAGGAGCTTCTTAGAAGTCCAACGTGCGTTCCTTGTACAGCCGTCTGAATGTGTCATCGGACACTTGACTGATTTCGGGCACCTTCTGAACAGCCATGATTGCGTTGATTGCAGACTGGTCAAATTGTTTGTTGCCGCTCGATTTGATCACCTTAGCGGATTTCAAGCGCCCATCTCTCTCCATCGTTATGTTGACACGAACGGATGCACCGTCATGCGCGCCTTCAGGGCGATGCCATTGTGAAACGATCTTCTGGACCAATATCTCATCAACATTTTCAAGAAATGGCGGCTTCTTTGTTGGTGCATTTTCAATCGTCGCTGAAGCATCACCCCGGATGACGACCATTTTCGGTGAGGGAGACGCCGGCAGTGTCACTGGGCTCGCAAGAGCGAGAATTGTGTCATCCGATGCAAGGTTTGCTGTATCGGTCAGCGGCTGAGAACGGAGTAACCCCGGGCCTGGGTCGCGGGACTCAGAATCAGGCTGCGGCTCAGAGTTTGTTTTTTTGGCGTCGACTGCTGACTCATCGGCAGATTTTTCTCCAAGCGTTGCACGCGTGTCGTCACCCGTAGTCGCGGAAGCCGGCTCAGATTCAAACGCAGCATTGTCAGCGGCAGAGGGTTTTGCTCCACGATCAGGGTCCAGCAGGGGTAATATCGCGAGCTGATTGTTCGTCAGCTGGTCGAGCAGCTTTTGTTGCGCTTCAAGCTTAGCCTCAACCTCGGTGCGGAGACTCTCCGACCGTACAATCGCGACACTGGACAGGGCTATCAGCACCGCCGCAACTGAGCACAATAACAACGCAATCTGCTTTTGATTCACCAGGGGCACCTCTTCTGAACGTGCAGACAGGGTAGCGGCCACCTCCGGCTTTCAAAATCCAAAATGGGGTCTAGATTTTCCGGTCGCCACCTTCCGATTCAGACTGGTGATTGCGCGACGGCCCGCAGTATTGAATGGCTCACTCACTGAGGCGTGGAATAGACATGGTCAAGATTTATGTCGGCTCACGCGAGGCTGTACCAAGCATTCCTGCGGAACTGTGAGCGCTTGGCCACGAGTCGAGACAGTAGAGGTCGAAGAGTCACTATTCGCAGGCAGCCACCTCAAAGGGGCTGCCGGTTAGAACCCTACTGACATCTGAGCGCGCTGAGCAAGATTACATTTGGAACGTGATGCGACGCTGCTGCAGGTACTTAGCCCAGATCAGTTTGGATACTGTACCCATTTCTGGAATCCTCCCCAGGTCTGCAACAGCTTTCAGAATCGACTGGTCTACATCATTAACGCCACTGGTAGAAGCGATAACTGCATTCGTGATGGTTCCATCCATGGCGAAGAACACATCGAGGTCAGCTTTCGATCCGGTCACCGCGGTGCCGGGGCGTATCCATCGCTGATGAAGGCGGTTAGCTACCAACTTGTCGAAATTTTCCGCGCCTTTCTTCTCTGCTGCCTCTGCCTGCAACGCTGCCTCAGCCTGGGCGTCAGCGATTTTTTTCTGGCCCTCATTTTTCTCCGCATCGATAGCGTCTTTCGCTGATTGGTAGGCAGTCACCTGGCGAGCCAATTGGGCCACTTCAGCCATTTCCTTGTCGATTTTGTTCAACGCCTGGTCGAGACGCTTCTGCTCAGACTGAACGGTGGCAGCATCAGCACTTGCCTGGACTGAACTGGCCTCGATCCTAAGAATCCGATCATGCTGGTTCTGCCATTGCTCATCTAGGCTGTTGGCGGCGCTCATAGCCTTGTATGCAGCATAAAGAGCGACAAATGACGTGCCGGCCAGGATGGCCAGCGCAACAAGAAAGACGGTGACCAACGTGGTTCTCTTAACGTTGACCGTCATGTCTTCTTCAGCTGACTCAACTGAATCGATGAGTGTTTTCTGCATAGCTATCCATCAACCTTCGTGAATTCACGCCACTTCATAGGCGGCAGGCGATATGCCTAACGCGCTCATTGTGTTCACCGAGGTTCGCGGAGGCCATTCAAAATGGGGCCTAAAAATTCAATGGACTAGCCGCCATACCCTGCTGCCCAGCACCTGACCCTCGCCTTCCAAATGTTTTCGCTAGCAATTCAAAACATCGGGGTGGGGCTCAGCCCTATGCAAAAGGTTTTGAGCAGTGGATAGGAGAAATTCGCAGGCGTGGAAAAAACAGCCCACGTTTTGGTTTGCTGTACGGGGAGGGGCTTGCAAGCATAAATGACCTAAATCCGCTCATGGGTCATAAAGGCTATTCAGTATGGCAGGACGCATCAAACAACGAGGCTTCACCCTCGTCGAATTGGCAATCGCACTTGCCATTGCATCTACGGTCGCGATTTTGGCTTCACCGAGCTACGTCGAGGAACTCAACGATCGCCGGGCGAACGTCACCATCCAGGAAACGCAGACCATCCTCGACGCAGCACGCGCTTACCGTGTTCAAACAGGGCAGTGGCCGGACACCGGCACATGCGCGAACGCGATGACTGTTCTGAAGGGCACCACGCCACCGCTCCTAGCCGGGGTCGGTACGGTGAACAAGTACAACGCTCCGATTTCGACATCCTGTACCGCATCGACGTTCAGTGTTGACCAGAACATCGTGAAGGATTGGGACTCCGTTGTCGCGAACGGCCTGCCGGCCACCCAAGTTACTGATGCGGTTGCTCACACCATTCGTTCAACAGTGGGCATCCCGGGCAGTGAACCTGCTTTAGACGACAAGCTATCGCGAACTGCTCAAGCCAACGTTGAGTTGAACACCATGCGCACTGACATCCGCATGGCAAACAACAGCATCACCGGTGCGAATAATCTCGACACTGTGTCTGTCTCCGCGAGCGGCCAAGTTACTGCAGGAGCGCTGGGCGTTAACGGCCGTGCTGTCCTTGGCGAGTTTATCCAACTAACCGCCACCGCTACTGAAGGTACAGGTTGTACCACCGCGGGCCTTGCCAGCCGGACCACCAGCGGACAGCCCCTTACCTGTCAAGGCGGGATCTGGGTCAAGTCCGTTAGCTGGAACACTGGCGCAGTTTCATCAGGTGCGGGATGCGGTAACTATCCAAAGGGCTCAATGGGTTTTGATGCAGCGGGGAAACTGTATGTTTGCAAATGAGAACAGTACTTCAGGGATTGCCCGGAATGTAGGATTCGCTGCGTACCTAAAATTAATGTCTGTGGCGCTATTTGTAATTATGGTGCCGCTGAATGCGTCAGCCGCATGGAAAGAAATTCGAACATCCGCAGCCGGTAGAAATGGTTGGGTAAATCTAGTCTGTGATAGCAATGCCTCTGGCTGGAACTCCTGCGAGCTAGATCTTGTCATTAAACTTACCGCCACGCCCGCTCAACTTGTGGCCATTGGAGAACAGTCAACCATTAACGCTACTGTAACCGATGCATACGGCGACCCGGTTGAAGCTGGCGTTAAGATCACCTGGACCTCCACAGATGGTACGGTGAGTGCGCCTGTTACACTGACTGATGCAAATGGTAATACCTCAGTCATACTTACATCGTCACACACTATCGGCGGAACCACCATTACCGCTTCCTCCACGGATTATGGTGGATCGGGCTCAATTTATGTGCCCTTCACAGACAAATTAGTACCGTATCCATCCGCTTATACTACCTGGGCAGACTACGGATCGGTTTACAGTTGCTCAGGCTGGTCACCAGATCCTTCGACTGTTCCTGCAGGCACATGGTTTACTCAATGGTCCAATTGTTGGCAGACGCAAATCCAGTACCGGCAAGACCGGGTTCAGAGCGTGGTAACAGGTGCAATCACCAATACAGGTGCGCCAGTCGCACTATTTCAAGCAATTGTTGTGAGCATCTCACAGGCGAACGTCGGAACTCTTGTTACCGGCCCTGTGTGTTTGTACACAGGTAATAGTTATATCGGTGATAAATCAGCATGCCGTGGAGGCGGTGAATCGAACCCTCGCTCCGGGGTATATCTGAACGGGGTATCGTTAACTAACCGAATACCCGATATCAACGGTTCCCCTGCGGCAATCTATAATGGCTTAACTTATTACGCAGGTGCTGAAATGACTCGGCAAAATATTTCGTGCGCAGGCGACTTGGGGGTCGTAATTTTTTATCAGATCTGTCACGACTAAGAGATTTAAACTTTAGAAACCCGCACAATGGTGCGGGTTTTTTATTTTTCGCCCTTAATAGTCTCAACACCATAATCATTACCAACTTTCGGAACTTTGGTAAACCGACCAAAGCCTGGTTCCGCATCTATATATCGCATCGCTGACTTAATGTCTTTCCAGCCCACATAACTCATCAACGACTTCAAGTCCCAACCCGCTTGATGTGCCCAAGAGGCGAACCCACGACGCAAGGAATGGCTGGTGTAGAGGTCTGCGTCGATCCCCGCACGCCCGAGTGCCTGACGCAGCAACGGAATGATACTGTTGGCGTGCAGACCCTCCTCACTCAGATGCCCCCAGCGATTTATGCCACGAAACACCGGCCCGCGCACCAGCGCGGCTTCGCTGATCCAATCGATGTACGCCTGCACCGGGCACAAGCGCTGCAATGCCGGAGTCTGGTAGGTCTGGCCGAGGTTTTCGCGGTCACTCTTGCTGCGCGGCAAGTACAGGGTGATGCCCGCGCCGACAGTAGCCTGCACGTACTCGATCTGCAAGCGGCATAACTCGTCGCTGCGGAAACCGCGCCAAAACCCCAACAGAATTAATGCCGTATCTCGCCTGGCTCGCAACAACCCTGGTCGGTCCCCTTGAGCCCAGGCGGTTTGTGCTTCTTGTGTGAGCCAACTGATCACCTGCTCAAGGTGCTCCAGATGTAATGGCACTGCCTGCTTCTCCTGAGCTGGGTGCAGGGCACGGATACCCTTGAACACCTTGCGCACAATCGGTGCCTTCGTCGGATCGGGAAAGCCCTGGCTGTTATGCCACTGCGCCAGCGCCGTCAGGCGCAGTTTCAAGGTATTGAGCGACAACTCATTGGCATAGGCGACCAAGTAACGCGCCACGCTGTCACTGGTGGCCGGCAGAAAGCCTTTCCAGGTCCCCTCAAAATGCTCAATGGCCGCCCGATAGCTGCGACGCGTGTTATCGCGGGTTGCGGCCTGCAGGTAACGATCCAGATCACTCATGGGGTCAAGTCTCGAATGAATGCGTACTGAAAAACGGGTGAAAAATCGAAAAATAGGGTATAGGGCGGGGTATTCCCAGTATATCCCGCGATAGAAATGGTCTCCATTTTAATTTTAAAATCTCATGGTACGATGTGTACTATCACAGTACATACCACACCACGAAATTGAAGGAGATACAATGGCCCGGGGCGGTGTAAACAAGGCAATAGTGCAAGCGGCACGCTTGGCGATCCTCGCCCGCGGCGAAAACCCCAGCATCGATGCTGTACGGATCGAGATGGGCAACACCGGTTCGAAAACCACGATTCATCGCTACCTCAAGGAGCTCGATGACAGCATCGTGCGCGAGGAATCCGAACCGATGGAGCCGATCAACGACGAGCTGATGGCGCTGGTTTCGCGGCTGGCCCAGCGCTTGAAAGAGCAGGCGCAAGAGCCTGTGGACCAGGCGCGCGAGCAGTTCGAGCAGCAACGCGAGGTGCTGGAGGCGCAGTTGGGGGACGCCCAGAAAGCCAACACCGAACTGCATCAGCAGTACGAGATTCAAAGCCTGGCGCTGACCCAGGAGTCCCAGGCGCTGCACGACACACGGGGCATATTACAGAGTGAACAGACCCGCAATGCCGGCCTGAACCAGGCATTGGCCGATTCCGAATTACGCTTGAAGGACAAGGACGAGCAGATCCGCTCCCTGGAAGAAAAGCATCTGCATGCGCGTGACGCGCTGGAGCACTACCGCAACGCGGTCAAGGAGCAGCGCGAGCAGGAGCAGCGTCGTCATGAGGGTCAGGTGCAGCAGCTGCAGATGGAGCTGCGGCAGGCGCAGCAAAGCGCGCTGGTGCGCCAGGATGAAATCACTCAATTGCACCGCGACAATGAGCGCCTGCTGACCGAAAACCGCGGCACCTTGCGCGAGTTGAGCGTGCTGCAGGAGCAGCTCAAGCAAAGCAACCGCCGTCAGGATCAACTACTGGAACAAGCCACCCGCATCGACAATGAGCGCACACACCTTCAGGAGGGTCTACGGATGGCCCTACTGGACAGCCAGTCGTTGAAGCAGAACCTCGACGAGCAGATGCAACTCAACAAATCACTGGACACTGAACTGGCAAGGGCCCTGACCAGCCTGGAGGAAAGCCTGCGCCTGGCCACTGCCGTTGCGGCAGTGCCAGACGCGAAACTGGAACCGAAAGTCGATTGACCTGCGATGGAATTAGCGCGGGCGACAGCTCGCGGGAACAGCCGACACGGGCATTGGGAAAGCAGCAACAACGCGATAATGGTTGTGCTCAGGCCAGACCATACCCACCTTGGCAATGCACCGCATGCTCAGCGCATAGATTCTTGAGCCATGCTCCGCAGCAGACCTGCTGCCTTCTTCGCATCATTCATAGACAGGATGGCGTCATACAGCATGATCGTGCTTGCGCAAGCGATTGCAGGGTCATGTGAAAATTTTTCAGGGGCTGAAATGACCTCCACTGAGCGACGGTCCTTTTTCATCATCGCCAAGAGAATGCCCTGGAATTCTTTGGTGTACGTCGAGAAGGGCTGGGCCTTCATCGGGTTCGCCGCCGTTTGCTTGATCACGTCCGTTAGGGCCGCCAAATCCTCGTTGGTAAGATCCTTCGGGACCTTGGACATAAGGTCAGGTGTTGGGATTTTATTGTTCAAGCCAATGAAGGCTACACATTGGTCTGCGTTGGTCCTACCCAAATATTTCATTTCTTCGACCTGCGAGCGCCAGTATCGGATCAGCGCCTGGTCCGGAGCACGATTCAGGTAGCTCGGCACGATAGATGTCGAGATCAGCACATGGATATCTGACTGAACTTCAGCCATTGAACGGCCGGCCTGCACACCATCAACCACCGTCTTTCTCAGCTTGGCGTAGTTGCTCGCATCGTAGGTCGACAACGCAGCATATACAGGCGACAGCAGCAGCGACTTTTCGATCGAATTGGCGTCCCGCCAATCCGAAACACCCGATAGCCCGTAATAACGAGAGTCGACCACCGAGGTGATGATGTTTTGCTGCGTTAATTCGTCAACAGTCGGGAACCACATGTCCGAAGGGCTGGTGGAGGTTGCCTTCAAAATGAATTGAGAGGTTGCTCCTACACGTGTCAACGCCTTCTTGAAACTGGCGTTAACGTTCAGGTCGTCACTTACCCTGGCCCCGTTCACCGAGGCGCTGTGAAAGCCAATCTGCCCCTGCTCCCCTATGTAGCGCTCACGGCCTGCGAGAAATGCCAAGGCACACGCACTGGCGCAGCTCGTGCGGGTATAGGTAATGAGCTTGCGGTCAGCGATCAAGCTGGCCAGCTTATCGGCCTCTGCAACTCGTCCGCCGGCACTGTTCAAGTAAATGACTCTGACCGTCGGGGAGGTATCAAGGATGTTTCGGACAGCATCCGTGGTACCGATGGGAATGCCACCAGATACCTCTAACTCAGTGTTGTTGCGCATCAGGCGCAGCGAGTACGGAGGGACTTTGTCCGTACCACTGACCATATCGATCCCTTCGCGGATTAGCGGGAGATCGTTGATGAAAAAACCAGAAAGCAGACGCAATGCACCAAGGCAAACCATCACCTGGGCCGTTACTGCCCAAAATCGCTTACCGCCGCGCGAAACGTGAGCCGACGCTGATCGCATCACTCCAACGAGCTGCCAAATTGACGCCGCTAAGTAAAAAGCGCAGAAGGCCAAAAGCAGGGTGCCTTGCTGCTGGGTGCGTAAATGAAGGGAATCACTGAGCGCGACGAAGGTAACAGACAACAAGCCCAAGAAGGCTGCAAGCAGGAATCCGAACAACCAATACGCGATACCAAGCGAGTACCCGCCACGCCAGTGCTTGGCGATGAAATTGTACGACCGTGGTTCGCGAGACTGCTTAGCTGTCGCCCCCTGAAAGACTGGGTCATTACCCTGAAAATTCTCAGGGCCTGGAGGAGATTGATCCGTTTGGGAGAACCCTTCAGTTAAACCGTCAGTTGCCTGCGCTTTTGTGACTGGTTGTCCGCATTTGAAGCAGTAGTTTGCGTCTGCCGCGTTTGATGTTCCGCACTTTGTGCAATAGAACGTTCCTTCCATCCTTCTATCCTCTGGAGGCAGTGATACGTCAACCGTAACGACTATTCGACACCCAAACGCATGGCCATCCGCTGGTCTGAAAGAAGCAGTAGGGCTATGAAAAGCGGGTTGAAGGTCGTCATTTGAATACACGAATGCCTTGTGCGTATCGATCAACAAATGCCGACACAAGGCGGCTGTGGGCTCACTTAAAGAACGCTTCGTCTATGCGGATTCCCTTTGCATGGGCGTACCAAGCGTAAAGGTCATGCCCAAAGAAAAGCGCCACCAACCCAGCGACAATGATAAAGGGGCCGAACGGGTAGGGCTCATCCCGCCGCCGCCCTAAGATGACCCCAAAAATAGCCGCCGCAATCGATGACAAAAGGAAAATGACTGGCAACATTTGCCATCCAAGCCAGGCACCAAACAAGGCCATGACTTTGTAGTCGCCAGCACCCATGGCAGTTCGACCAGCCACTTTGGAATAGAGCCAAGCGGGGAGAGCAAATGACAAGTACCCGGTGACGACCCCAATGAAGGAGCTCTCAAGGCTCGTTACCATCCCCAAATAGCTAGCCAATAATCCCAGCCAGATCCAAGGTTGAACAATGGAGTCGGGAAGAAATTGGTGGTCAATATCGATCATGGCCAAGGCAACGCATGCCCAGACTAAAAGCAGCACGGCAAAACACGGTACCCCATAACCGAATTTGAACGCGACAGCCGCAGATATAAGCCCAATCGCCAATTCCACAAGTGGGTAACGCACAGAGATTGAATCGCTACATGAAGAACAGCGGCCACGAAGGAGAACCCAGCTCACTACCGGGATATTCTCCCATGGCCTGACCTGGTGATTGCACTTAGGACACCTTGAGCGAGGCACCGCGAGATTGAAGACGCCAGACTGGGTTTCTAATTCCAAATCCAAAATTTCGGCTGCCTGTTGCCGCCATTCTCGCTCCATCATCATCGGCAGGCGATGTATGACGACGTTAAGAAAACTCCCCACGACAAGGCCAAGTAATCCAATGGTGCCAATGAAGAAAGCAGGGTAGTGCACCAGTACATCAGAGAGCGGCATGCGCAGTCCTCGAAGAATAATCAGCTATGGGCAGCGGCGGTCTGTGGCTCAGTTACCAAAACTCCAATTTGAATGGCCATATTGCGCAACGCTTCAACTGTGATCGGCTTCACCAGATAGCCCGAAGCTCCTGCCTGCTGCGCATGGAATTTATCTGCAGGTGTTTTTCTGCTGGATAACACGATGATGGGCATGCGGCCGTTACCCTCTTCAGCATCCCGAATTTCACTGATGAGCGAGATTCCATTTTTCCAATCGTTAAGGTTCAAGTCGACAATCAGAAGAGACGGGCGAAAGGACACCAGTGCCTTGGACATGTCGTCGACGTTGAAGACTGCGTGGACCTCGTCGAACAATTCACTCGCACATTTCTGTGCCAGGTACGAGTCCGTGGGTGAGTCTTCAACGATCAAGACTTTGCTCATTTGGAAATCCTTATAAGGCCGTGGCCAGTTGAAAGCCTGGACTTCCAGGCTCGATCGATTCGCAGATCGGCTCAAACACAAGTGCCCCCAAGGGCCTTACCTCTCTGTGCGGACAAAGGGTATCCGAACCAAGGTTTACGGCGTAGCGAAATGGCGACCCGAATTTCCCTAGGGTGCAGGCAATCAATTTCGGTTAATTCAAGCCAGGAAGACCAAATGTAGGGCCGTATAAAAAAGAGGAGGAGGGCTAATGCTTTAACTCAACCTGCCGATAACGCCCGTGGAATTAAATTTCGGATCTGTTCCCAGCCTAACTCTCGGTGAACGAGCTCAAAAAGGGAAAACCGTGTTTTTTTCTTTGGCGACAGACGGTAGCTGTGGTAAATGCCTGCGGCTGCCTCTGAACCACAAAAAACATAAAACACCTACGCAAATCAACGATTTGGCGTTTCTGGAAAATAGGTGGCACTTTGACTTGGAAAGCCATTTAGCGCCGTTATGATCTTGAGCGCTAAGGCTTAAAAGGCATTCGATCCAGACCTTTGGCCAGAAAATCAATCGATAAAGGAATAGCACCAAGTGAGCACTAACACCCTGCGCAAAACCCTGCTGGCCATCGCAATTTCTGCTGCTACAAGCCCTGCGTTCGCTGTTATAGCGCCACCACTTAACGCTGATGTCAGCGGCACGTCATGGCCAGGTTATGAGCTGGGTAATTACTCAAGCGTGACCCTGAGTGGCTACGCCACTCGCCTACCTGGAAATGATGGCGTCATTTTTTTCGGCACTAATGTCATTGGCGATCTCACAAACAACGCAAACATCACGGCGAACGGTCCACTTGCGACTGGTCTCGGCTTCGCGTCTTCGATTGACGGCAGCACGGTTACGCCGACCACTATTGGCGGTGACCTCGTCAACAACGCCAATATGTCTATCACCGGTGCCGGTAGCGCGGGCATCAGCGCTGGTGGCTTAATTGTTGGCGGCAGCGTGATCAACAACAGTGCCATTTCCGTAACTGGCATCACAGATCCAAGCATCGATTTGCCCCCGCAAGCACTTTACCTTTACAACTCGCACGTCGCCGGCGACCTGACCAACAATGGCACCATCAACGCTACTGGTAAGGATGCCCAGGGCGTTGCAGTTGAATCGTCCAATGGCGCAACTGGTAACTCCCGCAGCAACATTGGTGGGAGCGTGAACAACAAAGGCACCATTAACATCAACGGTGAAAATGCTCTGGGCCTTTCTCTGAGCAATGTAAACCTCGGACACGACATCGTTAACCAAGGCAACATCTTGGCATCGGGGAAAAATGCTAACGGCATCGTTCTCGATCGCACCGCGTTCAACTCGCTTAACAACACTGGCAATATCGCTGCCTCCGGCGAAAACGCTGTCGCAATCCGCGTGGCCAACTCTGAAAGCACCAACGGTATTGTGAACACTGGTGTCATCGCTTCCACCGGCACAGCAATCAACATTGATAACTCGGGCGTTCCTGGCGCTGCGGACGTCATCATCCACCAAAATGGCGGTGCGATTTCAGGTGGCGACGCGTCGATCAACGGCAATCATCAAGCCCAATTGCAATGGACCGGTGGCGTAATCACCGGTGACATGAAGGGCATGAAGCTCGTGCAAATTTCTGGCAACGGTACCTTTAACGGCAGCCAGATCGACGCACTGTTGGTAGATGTGAAAACCAACACCCTGTACATGGCCGCCGATGCCAGCCGCATTACCGGTGACCTCGCTGTGCAGAACGGCGGTAGCCTGCAGGTCCGTCTGCGCGATGTCACTAGCACCACCACGCCGATCGTGACAGTAAACGGCAAAGCTAGCTTTGCCGCTGGCAGCAAAATTGGTGTGACTGCGACCCCAGGTGACTTCACCGACGCTAGTGCGGGCAAAACCTACGTACTTGTTAAAGCTGGCTCCATTGAAAACAGTGGCCTGACTGTTGTCAGCAACTCTGCGTTGATCAACATCTCGGGCTTTAAAGTCGACGGCCAAACCGTAACCGCGACAGTCAAAGGCTTGAACGGCTCCGAAGCTGGTGACGAGATCGTGAAGCACGGCGCAACGAGCAACGCGGTTAACGCAATGACCCCATTCACTGATTCAGTGTTGAGCAAACTGAGCGCCAATGACATCGTCTTCCAAGCGTTCACCAGCGCAAACGGCGCCGACCTGGCCAAGCTTGCCGAGCAACTGGCGCCTGTCGTAAACGGTGGCACAACACAAGCTGCCGTTACCGGTCAAAGCATGATTTCCAGTGCGCTGAGCGGTCGCTCCGAACAAATTCGCGGCCAATCCTCCGGTGACGTGCTGACCGAAACTGGTGTCTGGATGAAAGGCCTGTACTCGGATGCTGATCAGTCCGATCGCAACGGCGTGGCTGGCTACAACGCATACACCGGCGGTTTTATCCTCGGTGCAGACGGCAAGTTGAATGCTGAAACTACCGTCGGTGTTGCGTTCAGCCACCTGGACACCACCGTCAACTCTGAGTCGAGCAACACCGACGTATCGTCGAACCTGCTGACTGCCTACGGTAGCTGGGCCCGCGGTCCGATTTTTGTGGATGCGAGCGTGACCTATGGCAAGGCGGATAACGACTCCAAACGCCAGGTCGCTTCCACCACTGCGAAGGGCGATTACGACAGCGATATGCTGGGCTTGAACGTCCTGGGTGGCTACACCTTCAACCTCGATCACGGCGTCTTGGTTGAGCCTCGTGCAGCCCTGCGTTACACCGATCTCAAAATCGATGGCTACACCGAGAAAGGTTCGAGCGCAGCTCTGAGCGTTGGTAGCCAGCGCCTGCAGGTGGGCGAAGCTGGTGCCGGTGTGCGTGTTGCCAAAGACTTCCCAGTTGGTAACGGCACGTTGAAGCCTCAAGCGACCTTGATGGCCTATCACGACTTCATTGGTGACAAGTCCAACAGCACCAGCACCTTCACCCTGGGTGGCAACCCGTTCGTGACTTCCGGCGCAACTCAGGCACGTGACAGCTACGAGTTGGGCCTGGGTATGGACTACAGCATCGGCGCTGTAACTGTCGGGGCTTCTTACACCTACCTGGATAAAACCGACTTTCGAGCTGATACCTTTGCAGCCAAAATCCGCTATGACTTCTAAAGCGGGCTTGGTGTAAACGAAGGCGGTCTGATCATCCCAGACCGCCTTTTTTCTTGGCCCAAATCCCGGTAAATACGTCAGACGTAGAATGCCGAGAGCAAGCCGGGAATGGCGCTCAACAGGAATTGAACTATGTACCGATTGTTCATCGCGGGTTTCATGGCCGCATCCCTTTTTGGATGTGCAGGCTCAATGGATCTGCACAAACTGTCCAGTGGTACCGCGTTTAGGCTCGAAACGCTCAAGACGCCGGAGTACACCTTACAAGCCATGGTTCCCCCACCGGGAGCCTACAAACATTTGAGGGTGTACATAGAAGGGGACGGCCATGCATGGGCAACAAGCAGCCAGCCAAGCACCGACCCAACCCCTCACACGTCCTTGATGGCTTCCTTTGCGGCAGCCGATCCAACACCGGCAGCATACTTGGCCAGGCCATGTCAGTTCGTCATGTCTCCAAGCTGCAGCGTGTCCACCTGGACCTCTGACCGATTCAGTTCCAATGTCATGGCCTCAATGGACGCAGCGCTCGATGCTCTGAAGCGTGAGTTCGGTGTTGAACAGTTTGAGCTGGTAGGGCATTCGGGTGGCGGGGCGGTTGCGTTGGTCCTGGCCGGCATGCGAGACGACGTAAGTCAGGTCCAAACTCTCGCAGGGAATGTTGATCCGGTCTATTGGACAGAACTCAATAATCTGTCAGCGTTGAACAACCCGATAACGCCGCTCCAATATAAGGAGCGACTCAAGACCATCCCGCAAAGATTATTTGTAGGATCGAGAGACCTGATAGTACCGCCAGCTGTATCCAGCGAGTACGTCTCAAAATTATGTGGCAAGTGCATTGAGATATCGTCAATCAACGCTGACCATCAAAATGGTTACCAGGCAGCGTGGCTTTCGATTGCAAGCCAGCCAGTGGAGTGCAAAGAAAATTAGATGGAGGTATTCTAAAAGCTCGACATGATTATGAATTAACTCAACTAAATACACATTTGAATGAGTGAAATTAATTTCTTAATCAGGCGAAAAAATGAGTAAGTGAGTGGCATGAATATGAGTAATATTCGATAATGGGTAGAACCGTATTTTACAGGTCCCTCGAAAGCCGGGTAGAATTTCCCTGCTTTTCACAAAACCCGAAAACGGAAATTTCATGGCCAACCTGATTCCTTTGTTTGAATCGCATGACCGATTCCTTGAGCTGAACCACAACAACCTGTCTCAAGAACAGCCTGTGGTCATCAGTTACCTGGAATCCTTCCCTGAAGATCTTTGCGCCATCAATGGCTATCGTGCAGTCAGAAGCTTTTTGCGCTCTTATAAAGACAATCAAGCGACTTACAATTCATATCGCACCCATGTTGAACGATTGCTGTTATGGACGCTCCTGGTTTGCAAGAAGCCAATCCTCGAAATGACTCGCCAGGATGGCGAACGCTTCATGGAATTTTGCATCAAACCACCTGCAGATTGGATCGGTCCGGTTGTTAAGGCTCGCTATCAGCGTGTTGGCGGTCGAACCGCTAAACCTACCGATACCTATACGATTAATCCTGTGTGGCGTCCATTCTTCCTGACAGTCAAGAAGCCTGTCCTAAAGCTCGCAATGGAGCAAAACAAAGAGCCTGACGTCAAGCCCTACAAGATGAAACAGGACTCAATCGCCCAGATTTTTGCCGTGTGCGGGAGCTTCTTTCAGTGGGCAGCTGACGAAGGCCTCTCCAACAACGCCAATCCGATCCGCGCCATTAAGCAAAAATCAAAGTACAAGCAACGGGTTGTGGCCGATGAGAAAGCAAAGTCGCTGACAGCGCTACAGTGGAGTTTCGTACTAGAGACAGCCAAATTAATGGCTGATCAAGCATCAACCGAATTGCAAGCAGCCCAAGCAGAAGCAAATGAAAACGTAGAAGAGCTAGACAAAGCAGGCAAAAAGGCCCTGAAGGCCAAACTAAAGCGTCTTGAAAACAAACTCAAAGTTTGCGAACGCACCCTCTTCATTATTGCCACCATCTATTCCATGTACCTTCGCGTGTCCGACGTGGTTGGTCGTGATAACTGGGAGCCTATGATGAGTGACTTCCGCAAGGACGATCACGGGAACTGGTGGTTCCATGTCATTGGTAAAGGCAACAAATCGGCCAAGATCAGTGTAAAGGACGAATACATGAACGTCTGGATGGCCCGCTACAGACGTTTCCTCAATCTGACACCAGCGCCCTACCCTGACGATTCCGCGCCGCTCCTGCAGTCTCTCAAGGGACGAGCAGGTTTGTCAGAGGGCCATATAAGGAGTTTGGTTCAGGAAGTCTTCGACAAAGCGTTGGAGCGCATGAAGGCTGACGATTTTCCTGATGACGACATCAAGAACCTGCGCTCGGCCTCGCTTCACTGGCTCCGTCACACCTCCGCGACAGCGGATGCAAAGGTTCGCGATCATAAGGATCTCCAGGCTGACTTACGCCACCAGAGCTTGGCCACCACGGTCGACACGTACTACAACAGCCGGGATGATGAACGTCACCGTTCAAACAAGAATCTCAGTATTGAAGATCGATAAGTGTCATCAGCTCAACTTAAGTTGAGCTGACTTCAGACTCGATGGTGATTGGTATTCTACCGCGCACACGGCTCAGCTCAAACGATATTGCTCTTGCAACAAAGCACGCCTACCAGTTTAAGCCGCAGTCAGTCAGTGAAAACAAAGAGGAGGACATCACGCTCTCCTCTGCATTACCTTTAATCCTATCAGTGACAGTGATCTCTAAAATATTTGTCCAACGCGTATTGGGCACCAATTCCACCGACCTTTCCTAGCAATAGCGTAGCAACACCAACCACAAGCGGCGTGATGGTCGCCTTGTTTCTGCACATGAATTCATTATCGATCGCCAAAGCATTAAGCGATGTATCGTCACTCATAGCCTTGTCGATGTCTTTCTTTAGCGATTCTATCGTCTCATCTGAAAGTTGCATTCTGGATCTCCACCTTCGATCGAAGGAAGCTTGGCGCTCCCAGAAATTGAGAGCACAGCAGAAAGACGATAGAACGGGATTACAAAGCCTGCCTATTCGCTCCCAAATCCTTCGAGTGACAGACGGTCTAGCGATTTTGTAGGTGGCTACTAGACTGCCATCACAGACGAATTCGTCCTAAAATAACACTCAAGGGAGCTCATCATGTCCGCCGTGCTAGATGCATCTGAAGAAGACGCAAGACTACAAACATTGGATTTCTATTTGGAAACCTTGCGTGAGTCAGGAAGAATGATGACCGCAAGCACTCCTTTCAACATCATCGTGCAAGGTGACTCGTGGACAAACTATCTCCCAGGAAACGATCTGGTTAAATCGCTGAGGCGCATTGGCTATATGATCAGGAATTTCGGGACTGGTGGCGACACACTTGAAAATATGCTCTACGGTAGCAAATATAATAATAGTTGGGTGAGGCAACCATGTGAACACCCTGAGGTGTTGGAAGCTGTTAAAAATGAAAAACCTAAATTTTTTATTTTTTCAGGATGTGGTAATGATATCGCTGGTGACGAATTCGCATCATACCTTAACCATAAAGATTCAAATGAAGGTCGACTTTTAGGTGTCCTTCGCACCGACTATTCTAACTACATGATCAACACAGTATTTCGGAATGGTTATGAAAAAATGATTACCACTGTACTCGCCGCGTCGGAAAAAACGCAGATTTTGATACATGGCTACGGTTACGCGGTCCCGACCGGCTTAGGAGTTATCAACCTTGTTGGCAAACACATAATAGGCCCTTGGCTCAGGCCAGCTTTAGTCAGCAAGGGAATAACTAACCCAAAAGAACAGTGGGGCATAGTTAAAAAGCAAGTAGATACGTTCAATGAAATGCTTGCAAGCCTGGCAGTAAAATACGCTGGGAAAGTTCACCATATAGATCTTAGAAATGAGATTCACCCAACAGACTGGGTGAATGAGTTACATCTGAATCGTGCAGGCTTTACCAAAGCCGCAGGATTTTTCGACGAAAAAATGCGGGAGAAGACCTTGCAGGCAGATTTGCCCAACCTCATGGCTAGCCTAGCGGCAAACAAAGCGGCGATCCAAGACTTCCTTGATGGCAAAAAGGACGCAGAGATGGAGAATTTTCTTTCTCAGCCTTGAATTGCCTTGTATTGGGTGCGGCGATCACGCCGCACCCTGACCTTCAATCACAGTTAGCCCGTGCATTGGTACAGTGGCGGTACATCCATTGGACGGGACCATCTTGCCTAGATTCATCCCCGCATAGAGCACGAGCCGAAGCGACAATACCCATGCCGGTTCGCTAATCCCGCGCCTGTGAGAACAGAAAATTTTCGCACAAACATTCTAGCCTGATGCACCTCTAGCAATCATCGCCCCGGGGCAATCGCCGAGTACGGTTTTTAGCGGTATCCGACACAAATCGCCTTGATAGGCGAAACACATGCCAGTTTCGTACTTGCACGACCTAATGCACGTAAGAGCGGTTCAAGGGTAGTCGCGTACAGCGTGTCGTCTGTCTGCTTAAGAAACTCCAGAATACCGAGGAACCGAGACGACCTGATTGGCACAATCAAAACGTCTAGTGTCCAGCCACGGTAAAAAGTGACTAGCGAACCCTTCTCGTGAAAAGTCAGCTCATAATAGTCTTCATTCTCAGCATCGATCGATCCTTCCGCCAACGAGTAGCTTGCGAACCCTCCCTCCTCTCCAACGAATTTTTTGACCAGCTTGGTAAGCTCACACACGTCTCGAACAAGCGGAGAGCGTTTGTACATAGGCATTGGAGTTCCTCAGGTATTTTTGGTGAGGCCAGTGTCGCGAGGATTGCACTGTGGCACGACCCATAAATGTGATGGGAACAGTGGCGAATGTGTGCTGGGAAATTCCACTCCACTTGAGCACCCGTTTGCATTCGACTTGGCCAGTCGGTTACATCG
This sequence comes from Pseudomonas sp. NPDC089569, assembly GCF_050280625.1. Classification (NCBI taxonomy): domain Bacteria; kingdom Pseudomonadati; phylum Pseudomonadota; class Gammaproteobacteria; order Pseudomonadales; family Pseudomonadaceae; genus Pseudomonas; species Pseudomonas sp. NPDC089569. Next base: position 44,229 of record NZ_JBNNVQ010000026.1, on the reverse strand, counting down.
GATTTGACCAGCACTCTGGGTTGCCTTCTCTGGCAAAAGTCGGCCCATGACTGTTGTTGCCGAAAGGTAGCAATTGACCACACCCGTCTCACTGCACGTTACAATCAGAATAATTTCGCTCGTGGACGACGTAGATGGACGATGCCCAACAAGATATCGAACGATTGAAGAACATGGTCGACACGGCCCGACAGGAGATCGAACTCGCGGTTATGTTCCATGAAACCTGGCGACCAGCGGCATATGACACCGGCCTTCACGATCGTATCGGTACTTCCTATGCGGCACATGCCTTTCAGATCATTCGGTTGTCGCTGCGTCGTGAGTTATTACTGGCGCTCACACGCCTATGGGATAGCAACAAACAGGCTGTGAGGATGAGTCTGATCGCAGATCGTCTGCGTGACCCGATATTCTTTGAAGCCTTGGTTCAGTTCAGGGCCCGGCGCACGAGTCTTCGCTCCAAGTTCGCACCGGAAGCCATGAGAAAATCACTCACGCCACAACGGGATCAGATACTGAACTTGATCAACAAATACAGCGAAGGTGGCACAGCTTCTGAAGTTCTGAAGAAGCTAAGGATGTTACGCCACCAGCATCTGGCGCACCGGCAATTGCCTAATGCACCGATAGCAGTGGCGGGATCGGATACCATAGGGCAACAGGGCGAGGAAGCTGAGCCGGTTGTTTGGGCGACCGATAACGAGATTGAGGCCTTCTATCAAGACAACCTGGATATCATCCGGCTACTGTTGAGTTTGGTCCAAGGTCTGGCCTATGACTTGTCGGAAGCCACCAAAGTCTACAAACATCACGCGAAATACTTCTGGGCTTCTGCCCGGGGTGAGCGCACCGAGGGGCATCCCGATTATCGTCCGCCGCTTTTGGGCTCCTGATAAGAGGTATGCCGGGATTCTGCAATTGCAGTTTGATCACAAGGCTCTTGGCCTCCAGCACCCTGCAAATGAAGGCCATATAATGCGCTGGCGAACTCCGATGCAAACCACAGGTCAAGTCGAATGCAAACGGTTTGTAAAGTCCATGCAATTAAGATTGTGCCGCATAAATCTGCACCCTACCAATGGGCTTCGGGTATCAACAAAGGCCTGGGTTCGAGCCTAGGCATTATCACTGTCCAGCACACTCCTCCCACTTTAGTGATTGGATGAAGAAGTTCTCTTCATCCGTGCACTCCTTGCCGTTTCAGGCTGAAAATGCCGGGCCTACACCAAAACATCAATCGGACATTACACGTTGAGCCGCTGTCCTTTTGAAGTACCTGGTATGTTGTAGAACTATCGCCGCTGCGTTTTGTTCTGGTACAGAGATGTGGTTACGCTACCGTTGTCCCCAGTTAGGATTGCTCCATTTTGGTGTGGTGCGAATGGCCAATTACTGTTCACGATTGGTTTGGCTTGAATCCGCACCGAATAGAGCGCACTTGTGTCCAAGGTAATGCCCTGAGTGAGATCTATAACCCCACGCAAACGATAGTTTGGATTCTGAACCTCGGTGCTGAATGCAAATGCAAGGGGGTACGTTTTGAAGGCCGAGATCCAAAGCGTCTCGTAAGATGTGCCGAACTCAGTGTGATGTAAGTCACTAAGCATCCCCTGGCGGCTGAATGGATAGAGCCACATGTGAAATCGCAGCTCCGGGTGAAGGCCGAAACTCTCCTGCAGCACAAACCGTCTCAAATGCCGAATCATCCTGTGGCGGTAACGAGCTTTATCATCCAACGCAATCAAGTGCCCGGCGACGGCGCGAGCAACCCTGTTGATGTTCACACCATTGAGTTGAAATGGTTCCACCATTGGGTATCGACCCTTCTCCAAAGCCGCTGATGCGGTCTTGTAGACATCGATCAGCGCCGGATCAAGCTCGGAACCCAACACGCGGTTATTGCAGTCTGCGCATAGCGTAGCCTTCACCACTCCATTCTGGGCAAGGAATGTGGTCCTGTGGCCGCGTGAGTTTGGATCGATCCTTTTGAGAATTTTGGTGACGCGCCGCTGACCAGGCCTTACCAGTCCACGTGGAAACAGGTGGTCCTCAGTCATAAGAGTACGTTTAAGGCAAAGGTTGCATCGTCTAGTGGAGGCCAACTGGAAAGTGCTCATGATTGAATGTTGTGGTGCGAATCAGCTGGTGGCCGTAGAGGCCCCGTAAGCGTCCCGCTAAGCAAACGAGTATCGCTGATTGTGTTCGCGCTGTGACCTCAGAACCGCTAACACTACTGCGGCCCTTCTATCAACAATTCAACACGATGCACGCTACGGACACAAATACCGGAAATAATGTCCATCTGGCACATTAAGTCGTGAGAGCTCTAGGGTTCCAACAATGGCTGATAGAAGTCAGCAGATCCTGTTGTTATTTCTGGCTTCGATTCGAGTTCAACTGGATAGTCAACGTAATCGAACGCCGATTGATAGGTTCTCCGCCCCAGGGTCGGGCTAGTTCTGCAAAAAATTTGTACGTCCCTGTGTGGGACGAAATTAGGTAAAAGTGATGTTTCCCCGAACCACCGATTGAATTGTCTGCTAGCTCGAATCTATCAGCATCGAGTTTGATTTCCTCAGGCAGTCCAAGCAAACGCCAGCGGTAGCCTGTAGTCGGCATCTCCTCAAACGTAAGGCAGCACACCGCAAGGCCGTCCTGCAGCCCTACGGTATGCTCCTCTCCCTCACTATTCACGTTCACTATCGAGTAATCGCTCAAAGTCCCGTGTAGGCCCAGATGCGGCCAGACTTATGCATCTGGTATAGACGCCCACCGGATGAACAGATCGATTGGGATTCTCCGTTCCCATCGATCTCTTTCCATCCTGTATGAGGCGTGCCAGTGTAGATCCAGATCGCGCCGGTGTTGTGGATCTGAAACAACTGACCTGCGGACGCTGCGATCTCACGTGTAGCCTGGTTGTTATCCAGTTCATCCCATCCCGTGTTAGGAACGCCGTTGTACTTCCAAATGCGCCCGTCTCGGTGTTTTTGGTACAGCTCGCTTCCATCTGCGACGATTGCAACGGTCGCTGCGTTTCCGTCCAACTGCTGCCAACCAGTGTGGGGCGTGCCTGTGTATTTCCAGATGCGCCCGCTTTGATGCAGCTGATACAGATTGCCGCCTGAAGCAACGATCGCAGTGGTTTCTGAGTTGTTATCCAGCTCATCCCAGCCGGTGTTAGGAACCCCGTTGTACTTCCAGATTCGCCCGTCTCGATGCAACTGATACAGGTCCTGGCCGTCAGCCACGATTGCTACCGTCGCTGGGTTCGCGTCGAGCTGCTGCCACCCGCTGTGAGGTACACCGGTGTACTTCCAGATCCGGCCGTTATTGTGCAGCTGGTAAAGGTTACCGCCCGCCGCAGCGATAGCTACGGTTGCGGGGTTGCTATCCAACTCTTCCCAGCCGGTGTTAGGCACTCCTGTATAGCGCCACACGCGACCCGTCTTATGCAGTTGGTACAGCTTGTCCGCGTCTGCCGCGATGGCTAATGATGCTGGATTGGCATCCAGCTGCAGCCAGTCTGGGTACCTGGCCTCTGGTAGGTGCAAGCCGGTGATCCCATACATTGGAAAGTTCAGACGACGCCCAGCGGAATCCGTGTCGGGCGATTCCGCGTCAATCCCGCACTCGCCATAAGCAATGCGGAAAAACCCGTTTTCGCCGAATGTAGGACCCCAGGAGTTTTTGGCGATCCAGCACCTATCTATATCCGAGTAACCGATGATGGCCACAGCGTGGTACCCGGCCTCAGCCCCAGTAACATGGTGATAAACACCACTTCCGACGGAATAGAAGTCATCATAGACATGAAAGGACGCCACTACTGGACCATGGTTAGCAATCCACGCCTTACGCTCAGCAGCAGTGTTGAGGATCACCTTTCCCTTAGCCTTGTAGGCCTTGAATTGTCTGTCCGGAACTACAGTACACGTCGGTTCCGGACCACCGGTGAACGCGCTGAGGTAGGGGAATGAGGCCTCATCGACCACTCCCCTTACGGTCGCCGCGTCTAGACCGTCGGAGGCGCTCCAGCCACCACAGGTCGCACCATGCGCGCTACAAAAATGCAGATCAGCTTCCGATAGATCAATGGTGTAACCCACTGAGATCCGCGCAGTGGCTTCCAGCACACCACAACACGCGAAGGACACGCAGGACGAACACAGCCCTTGGTCTTTTACAGATGTCACACGATTCTGATTGTTAGCGAACCGCCAATCCCAAATGGGGGGTGGCGCCCCAACAATAGCGCCCATCACCGGGGCCATTGCCCGTTCAGCTGCAAGCTTTGTCCAATCGATGTCGACGCCGAGCATGAGTCGCTTGCGAGCGTCACTCAACAAGCTGACTGCAGTTGGTTTGGCGGTCCAAGTTGCATTAACACGCAGCAACTCGAGTTTCAGATCTGTGAGAGATATGGCCATCTTATTTACCTCCAGACACGTATAGCCAAACTCCATTGAATCGAGGCGCTTCATGGACTGCGCGGCCGAATTTTGGGCAAGCGCACACGATCCGAAACTGCCTCAGTTCAGAGTTTTCAATAAAGCTGCTCGCTGGAAGAAAATACCCAAGACTGACCAAGCCTCCAGTCTTGCCCGCTCCTGGAACGCTGTCTCCGCGGCAGTCGCGTTAATACCCACATGAGCGTGGTATCGATTGCCTAAGCGAGTTCCTGGAGGTCTCGCGCCGGCATTCCGAACGCAACCAAGTAGTGAAAGCTGCTTCAGCCGTAAGCACCATTTGAAGTGGAGGCCTGCAGACTGTGAGCAACAAATAAGCCTAGGCCAGGCCGGCCATCACCTCAGATGAATTCGAAAATGCTCCAATAGCCAAAGACGATTACTCGTAGACTCAATGGGCTGCCACCCATGAATTGCCAGGGCACACTCCAACACCTCAAAGGACAAGGGCTGACTGTTTCAGCCGTTCGGCACTTACACCTGGATCATCGACGATCAAATGATAGACCTGCGATTACCTGCGCAGGCCGGAGGCTTCTCAGATATGTTTCCCCAAAAAAACGTTCGAATCATAGGCAGGTTTGTCGATGCATGACCTTGAACTATCGGGGTACCCTCCTCTCCTCAGCCATATCCTCCAGGGCAAAGAATTTGGGCCGCTTCTGAAGTCGCCGAGTATCGATCGGCATAGGAAAGAATGGTGCACGCTCATCAGGGAGCTAACCATGTGTGCCCCCAAAGACAGCGCCATTGTCGAGTGCTTTCACACTCAATGGCATGTTTCCCACCATTACATCCGTGAGCTTGTCGACAATGATGAGTTGTTGATGGACATGCTCTGGACCTGGTTGCCACGGTACAAGGGGCCTGGCCTATTGCTCTATCGTGGAGAAAATATCGATCGCCTGGAGTGCGGCAAAATTGGAACCGCGTGGAGCACAAAGGAGGAGACTGCCCAGATGTTCGCCAGAGGGTTGAACGCTACGGGAAAAGGCGGAGTGGTCGTGAAAACCACAGCACCAGCGGATGCAATAATCGCCGGGCCGTCTGCTCACAGCATCTATATGGGTGAACATGAGTACACCGTCGACGTGCGCAGATTGGGTCCGATCAGCCGCACTAATTGCTACCCGCCGAGCCACTGAAAGTCGTCACCGACTGTTGGGAAGCGCGGGATCAAAATTGGAGTGAGACTTCACAGCTGCCTGATGTGTCATGGCCAGGGAAAGCGAGATTACCGAACCAATGACTGGCCGGCGGCGATCATGCTTGTGTCCGAATTCGGCCCTGCGGTTTTGAAATGGCCTCCGAGCTATCGTAGGCCACTTTGGTTGTCATTGTCGCTTCGGCTAGGCCGGTTGCTGGGTACGACCTGCAGACTCAACACCACGAGTAGCCAGCATTGCTTCGATCTCTTCAACACGCTTTCGGGTATCTGCGTCTCGCTTGGCATATGCTGCAGCTGTGCGCTTGCCTAGCTTGTCCCGAATCGCAGCTTTGGCTTGCTGGTATGGCTTTTGGTTTTCCAGATACTCCTGGTCCTGCATCCAGGTAATGCCACTCAACGGGCCATTACTCATGCCGACGTGAGCATGCTGAATGTTGTCAGCATGGAACCCAAGCTTCTCGTAAAAAGGTACCAGTTCAAGCGGACAGTCCAGGCTTATTACCGTGTACTTGCTTTTTAGCTCTTCCAACATCTGCTTGAAGACGCCCTTCCCACGATATTCTTCGACTACCGCGGCATACCCGATCGAAGCCACACCTTCGGTTAAGAGCCTGGGCTTGTATTGAATGAAACCGGCGAACCTCGGCGTTTCACCCTCGTCATCGATCGCCGCAATGACTCCGACCTTCAAGTCACACATCACGCCGTTGAAGACCTGACGCGCACCGGCCCCAACCATACGCAGTGACCCCCCGAGCAAAATCCCTACCTCAGCCTCTGCAAGCGCCAGCAGCGGGCTTTCCCTATCGATATTCTGGCCGATCATGGCGGGCGCTTCTGCAATCGCCAACTTGAGGCTCTCCTCCAGCACCCGGGGATTGATACCGTCGGTGAAATGCATAATTTCCATGTGCTCTCCTTAGGTGGGCAAGTTCCAGCTCGCCCGTGGTTATGGATTTTTGATCCCAGGTGGTTTGGGCTGTTCGGCCAATTCAGTAGGGGCGCAATTGCTCAAGCCCTGCAAGCCAGTCGTCCCATGTGTCTACGCCTTTGGCCAGCTCGATCATTTGTTCAATATCGATTCCACGGTTCAGCCCCTTGGAGACCTGCTGGTCGAGCCAGTTGCTTTTTAGGTTAACCAATCGCTTGCGAAGAATGCCCGCGAGGTAGCTGCGTCGTGTGGCCAGGGTGCCCTGCTGGCGAACCATATGTTTTGCCAGCGCATCAACTACGTCAGTACCCAAGGTCGTGGTTGAAACCTTCGCGAGCGCACGTAATTCCGCGAGCAGGCTTGGGGCCCCGTAGCGCTTAGTCAACTCACTAACCCGTTTAAGCCCAAGCTCGTTGAGGTGGTGGGATCGGAGACTCAGGATCTCATTGATGGCGGCAGCAACAGTCTCCTCTGCGGCCGCAACAGGGGTCGCCCGGCCAATCTCCGCGGACAGCTTATCGAGTAGTGACTGCAAATAGACCAACTGTGAACCGCTGGCACCACCGATCGATGTCCGGATAGATTCCAGATGTTCGAGCAGCCCTTCAGGTAAATCACTGCCCATCAGGCGCCTTTCAAAATTAAATGCGACAACACTTTCCGGCCGGCGGATTAGCCCCCACTGACTGAGCACTCGAAGGTATTCATCTTTGGCATTGCCGGTGAGGACGTCAGCTCTGGCCGTCAAGGCGTCAGTGATGCCTCGCTTGAAGAACGGTTCAAGGTCCGGTTCAAATTCAGGATCAAGCATGCCGCAGTACGGATACTCGGATGTGGCCTCATCGAAGATGTATTGCGTCAGGGCCTGATCATCAAGCTGATCGAGAGGAAGCCCATCGTACATCAGCGAAAAGTTGGCCGATGTCGGCTTACGGTTGAAGAGCTCGCAAAAAAATGAGGTCAGGGGTGTCAGATCGTTTCCACCCATACAAGCAGCCTCCACAAGGATCTCGTCGCGGAGATCCCCTGCCGGCAGCAACGGAACGATTCGAGGCCCCCATTCACCTAAGAGCGAATGGGGAATACGCCAAGTACCGGTATCCCAGCGCCGAAATGTGACATTTAACAAGCGCTCACGGATAGCCATATCCTGGCTGAGGAACGGACCATCACCATTTTCCACCTTCCGAATCGCAGCCACCAAAGCGTCGGTGTCGGCGTTATTCATCGCCTGTAATACTTGAAGCTCAGGCAACTCCATGGCGACTTCACGAAGTGGCTCCGGCAACACCTCAAGTAGCTCCAGATCACACGCGTGGATCGCAGCCATGGCTACCGTAGCGGTGAGATTTGGGTGCTGATCGAAGCGGCGGCAAAGTTCCGAAACAACCTTCCGAGCTACTCCAGTATTCGCAGCTTGCACCGCTGCCGTAAATACAAAGCCGAGCACTGGGCACACCGTTAGATCCATCTGCTCAATCAAATCATTGAGCGGCTGGGGGGCGGTCTGATGCATTGATATCTGGCGTGCCAGGGCGAACGCTTCCATGCAATCAGCGTATGGCTTGGACATTTCCCGGAGCGCGGTGACGGCCTTTTCGCAGCTCGCTGGGTAGAGGGGTAGCCCTTCTGTGCGATCCAAGCGCATCGACACGGCAACGTAGATCGCCGATGACAGCAGTTGGATGGCGGATGGCAGCTGGTCCTTACGCGCTAGCACGCAATCCACCAAGTCGGCGATAGGTGTATCACTAGCCCCGGACTTGAACATTGTCATGGCGAATGCGCGCAGTTCCATGGCTATGCCATCTTCTGTGGTCGATTCCAAGCCATCACCAAGGGCTGCCCATGCTGTCTCATTTTCGAGCACCCAAAGACAGTAGGCGATTTTCTCGCGTAATGATCGACCAGGGTTTTCGATGCGCTGGTAGACGTTCAGTGCTTCATCAAAATTGTGGTCAAGGAGCAGTCGGTCACCATCGGCTTCAATTGAAGAGCCCTGGACATCAAAATCGCTGTATCGGCCCCTCATGATTTGTCCCGTCGTGAGGGTGTTCTCTACTTTTATTTTGGTGCGAGCTTCAGCAGATCCCATCGGGTTCTCCATGATGTTTTACCTTTAAACTCGAGGAGGAATGGCTGGCAGGGGTTTATCTATATCAGGCTGCTTGGTATCAAACACATAAGTGTATTGAGCCCGACGCCCCGGCAAATTCTGGGTATCCCTGGGTTTTCTCTCGGACTCCGCTTTAGCCACCTGCTCTAGGGCCTTCGCGAGCGCAAGATCAAAATCCTCCTTGGAATCTGCAGCAACAATCACTGTGATGTGTGCATTGAATTTCGCTTGGGTCGACATAGTGCCTCTCCTGGTATTCGTAGAAAAAGCATTTGACTCGCGCATCGGCTCTCGCCGACCAAGGTCGGCTTCATTCATCGAATGATGATGGTCTTCGGGGCGCCGTAGGGAAGGTGCGTACCGATCCATTTTTTCCCCATTGCAGCCGTTACTCCTTCAGGCCTGAAATGCCAGGTCTTAAAAAACAAAATGAACAACAAGCTCATCCGCACACACGCACCTACCATCGGGAGAAAAGCAAACGCGAAACCCCGGATGGGAAAGGGCGCAAGGCATTTTCAGCAGCGAAGCCAGCGGTGATCAATGCCAAGGACGGTGTCTACGCCCTTTCCGTCATTAATGATTCAGTGCTTGTTCCATGCGCATGCCAGGGTGTGGCCGGACCGTACGCTTAGGGAAGCAGTGAGGGATCTGCCTGCCATTGTTGGATGTAATTTTTGACCTTCAGGGTTTCTGCCTCAATTTCACCGATGCGATCGGAAAAGACCCGGCCATAAGACTCACCAAGCTTGTCGCGAAGTCGGGCGAGCGCCGCTTGTACGGTATCAACGTTGTCGAACGAAGCTTCCCGAAACCGAGCCATCTCACCGCCTGGACCGCCCCAGCCCATCCTGACCTGAGCGCCTTGCTCACCACGCACCTCAAACCCGAGGCCATGGTAGACGTGCACCAAACCCAACGAACAGCTCAGGCCAATGTCTCGGACAGATTTTCGTAGTTCCTTGATCATTTCCGTCATGACGCCCTGCAATCGGTATTCCTTTCGAACCGCCGTTCCGATGATGCCAACGATATCGTCGCTTCGCAGATCACGGCTGTACAAAATAAACCCAGCAGCACACTCCCTCACAGGATCGCGAGCGAGAACTACGCCTGTGGAAAATCGTCCTACATCGGTGATCAATTGGGGCACCGTGTAGATCATGTAGTTGTTGTATTCCTCTTCGAGAATGGCTCGCTGCCAGTCGAACAACGGATGCCTTTCACTCATTGGTTCCAGGAATAAACCAGAGGCACATTCCCAGGTCATGTCCATAACGCTCTGCCAAACCTCTTCGGGCAAAACCACATCAACAAAATTTTCGTATTGCAAGGGGACCTCTATTACCCAACCAGTCAATGATGGGATTTTCACTAGCCTTCAGCCAACAATCATACGGCTCGATAAATGACTTACCGTGGGCTTGTCGACAACTGCACCTAAGGTGAAAGGCGTTTAGATTTTCTTGGTGTTAGCCCGATTGAGGGGGGATGGCGCAGAGCGTTTCAAGCCGAGCCCAAATATTAGGTAGCCAAGGCTCATCATCATCAGGCCCTTACCGAGTTGGACAATCGTTGGGCTGTCGATATAGGTGAGTAAGGGTCCGGCAATCGTGCATGCAAACCAAACGTACGCCATCGTTGTCGTTAGCTCGCCGACAGGTGATTTTACGTTTGCAAACCATCCTGGAGACTTTGTCTTAACCACTGGCTCTTCCTCAATGGCAGAAAACAGCGTGTCAACGATGTCCAAACGTGGGTCGTCGGTAGCCTTGAGACACCTCAGCGCCGTCTCGCAAAATACGATCTCATAGACACCATCCTGCTCACGCCAACTTCTGAGGATGCATCCCGTAAACATTGCCCCGCCATTCGTCACGGATACAATCTCAGTCCCCAAGCGCTCGATATATTTTTTCAAAACCTCGACTGGAACTGCCCTGTTCGGAGCGCCTCGAAGTATTCTGGTGTCCTTCATAGCCTCGTTCCTTTTTGCTGAGGTTCGTATCCCACGAGAAGATCTTAAGGTCCAATTTCTTGGCCTCGCTACAGCCGACAGGTTAACGTCGCATCCATCAAAAGCCAGCAAAAACACCGGCAGTTTGGTCACGTCTTAATCTGCTGAGCCGATGCAGGGTTCTAGTGCACTCAAGTAATGCGGTTAACCTCTCCGCGCAGTGCACGAAGCGCTCACACATTTGAACCGTTGATTCCGACATACCCTGTGTTGATCAAGTCTCTGAAGAAGTGTGGATGTCGATCTATGCATCAGCTCGCCTGCACCTGGTAGAGATGCACGCACACCTACTGGTGCCAGGCGCAAGCTTCAATACCTGCAGCACGCTCCTTGGGCCGTACCTGGGCAAGGAACCACATGCACAATGGGTGTTGAACATTGCTCACAAAGCGCAGATGTGCGCGTCGGAGGCTAAGCCCGCCAGCCCGGCCGGCGGTGATTGGACGTCAGTGAGCATATGCAGTGGGACGTCCTGTCGATCACCCCATTTGACTATGGCGTGGTTCGCGGGGTTTCGGCAGAGGGTGACCTGCTGGTGTTAGAGGCAGAGCCAGGCTTCACGATGACACTGATCGTCCTCGATTGCTTTGTCCACCCACAGCACGAGTCGTTTTCGCTGATGGTCGATCTTGCCTCTGGGCATCTCGATGAGGTTGGCCATCCCTGCATCATCAACACGCAGCGCCAGGAACAAATTAGGTTTGCTCTCTGATAGGTGGTCGACAAGATCGAGGAGCGCTGGTTTACGTTGGTATCCAGCACTCCCTCTTTTGACGCCCTCTATGCAGCTCACTCAATACCCCGCTACGTACGCCAAGCCCCTAGCGAACGGCCCTTGGGACAACCAAATCACGCCATACAATGCCGCAAGGGAGACTCGTCCGGATAGGACCAGGTAAACAACCGGCAGAACGAAACAGATCTGCATGATCTGAAGCCCGAAGGCCAGAAAACGCATATTGAAGCTCGATGATTGTTTTAACTCTTCCCCCCAGAGAAGTGAGTCAAAGGGGATCTCGAAATAGAAATACAGGGCGACCCAGCAGACACAGGCCAAAACAGAAAGAACGCGAAGAGTCGTGCTCGCCGTTGTTTTGAGGTGGGGCGCATTGGTTATTGATTCTTCGATCATCGTTACCCTCGTTTCTGGCTTTTCAGACTGAGAAGGAGCTCATGGAGCTATTGGCGACCCCTTCGACCAACAATGGTGGGCTCTGCAACAGGGGCTACGGAACCGATCAAATGCCGGCAACAAATGCCAACCCTTGGACGACCTGCGCACGATCGGTCTGCATGATTACCACCCATTGTGCGAATGCCAGGACCGCATAAAGAGCTCCACAGCCACCACCGGCCCAAGAGAAGCAATAGTAAAGACCGAGCGCCCCTAGCACTGTCAGAAACCGTGCCCAATAAACCAGGTAATTCAAGTTGGTATTCATCGGTTCGGCCACCGGATTTGCCCACAGGGCCGAGTCGCTCGAGAACTGAAAGTAGATCTGCAGAGCACCCCAACCGACGTATGCCAAGATGCACATAAGGCCAATGATCGAACGCGCTTTGACTTTTCGAAGAGCTTTTGGGGGCAGATCAATTGTTCCAATTGTCATCGTTAATAACCTCATAACTGGTAGGTAAATCAGTTATGGATAATCGTGCACATGCACGTTTAGCGTCACAACTCAAAACCAGGCCCGGAATTTCTCCTGCCTCTAGACAGGCTCTCCGACAGATTACATTTCGCGCTTAGCCCCACAGCTCTTAAATGTTTCATCAGTTGTGTGTGGACTTCACATTTCCAATGGTGGCAAACTTGAGTCGATGTAACATTGACACTACAGCGTTGATTTTAATCCCAATGCTGAGCGATTAGTTTCGCTTCTAGACGAACACAACAACGAAACCATGGCAGTTGCCTCTCGGCACTGGGGTTTTGTCACCGCGGCCCAGGACGGGGTCAATACTGAGGGAGCAACCATGTCCTTGATCAACGAATACCGTGCCACCGAAGAAGCGATTAAAGAGCTCCAAAGCCGCCTGGAGTCGTTGAAAACCAACGACGGCCTGCAGAAAGAAATCGAATTCGAAACCAAGCTGAAATCGCTGATGGGCGAGTACAGCAAGAGCCTGCGTGACATCATCGCACTCCTCGATCCGAAGGCTGTCAGCAAAAATGCGGCCTCTACCACCAAAGCCGGTAACACAAGAGCTGCTCGCAAAGTTAAACAATACAAGAACCCGCACAACGGCGAAGTCATCGAAACCAAAGGTGGCAATCACAAGGGCCTGAAAGAATGGAAGGCAAAGTACGGCGCTGAAACTGTAGAATCTTGGGTTCAGTAAATAGCTGAGCGAAAAAGCCAGGGATTGCCCTGGCTTTTTTGTGCCTGTCACTTTCTTAGGAGCTCGAAAGCATCCTTCGCTTCAAGCTCGAACCCAGCTGATACATGCGGCCAAAACTGAGGACAGCATGTAGAGAACTATCACTAGTTGTCTAAAATCCCGGTTACTCGAAATTGGCAAGGACTAGGTCGGAAGTCATGCCGGCAACCTCTGCAAAGCTGTGTAGCAATATCGGCGCAACCAGGCCTCCAGTAGCGATACGCGCTACACCCAAAATGACGCCCAAGCACCCCAACAAGAGAAACGACGGCCAATTTTTATACTGGCCGTGGGTAAGCATAAAAACTGTGGCAACCACAATGACGCCGACCCACTGCCAGGATCGCTTGGTGATTGGAAACAGCCGAATGAGAAATTGGCGAAACAAGAGCTCCTCACTGAGCGGCGGCAGGACAACGAGCATCACCAGGAACAGAACAATCTGGCCTGTCGAGAATTTGGATAGCAAATTTGCCATGAACGGTTCCCGGTTGAACCCGAGTTTCACGTCTAGGAACATCCCCACGACGTAAGCAACCACAATCAATGGCAAGCCGGATCGCAGCGCCCTCCCTATGTTGTGCCCGGCCAGTGCTCTGATACCTCCACTATTACGGTGTTGGACTAGTACGAGCAGCAATAAAGCCGCACCAGTGATCCCGTGTGCACCAACCATCCAAAGAGAATTCCAATTCTCTTGCCCCACAATTGCGACGGTTGCGATCTGGGCCGAATAGAAAATGAACAGGGCCAAAGCCGCCATACCCCATCGACTCCCCCACCTGTAGGGTTCATGTCGAGATTTTTCGAATGTGGGATTTACCTCGAACTTCATTACCGCTTCCTTACCTGTTGATGATTCAGTTGAGTGTAACGGCCGCGGCCAGCCATTCCGCAGCCCATCTCAAGCCTAAACATCCAGAAGCTCTGCCTGTTCAGACCCCGCCACCACTTCGATCCGAATTCAGTCCGGGGTTAGTAGTTACACTCCAGCGCTCGTTGTAGGTTGTTCGCTGTCGAACATGAATTGGTAACTGGCCAGATAAGTGCGATTCCTGGCCAGGTCACCGAGTCCGGACAGTGTTCAATCAATCACGATGTGTGGAAGAAACCGGCTGCTGTCCTTTGTGATGATGCTGTCGTCCTCACGAATGCCGATACCGGAGGCGCGATCACCCACGACCCAGGAGCCGATGAGCGTGTAGCTCTGGTCGAACTTCGGCAACGCCGCAAATTCCTGAAGGATGTATGGTGCGTCATTGTATGGGCCATCCTCGAACACAACCTCATCTGACGTCGTTCGAATTTCGATGTTGGAACCCTCGCGAGAGAAATACGGCTTCCTCACCCACCCTTTGGGGACTGCTGACAGAGGATCAAGGTCGACGAATGCCGGCAGTAGGTTTGGGTGGCCTTTGTTGAACTGCCAAAGCAAGGGCAGAATCCCCTTGTTCGAGATAATCGACTTCCAGGCTGGTTCGATGAACTGGGTGTCACAGGATGGAATTGCCGCACCATGCGGCTCAACAAAAACATGCTCCCATGCGTGCAGCTTGAAGATTCGCTCGATCCAGCGCTCTTCCAGATCGACGAACCGTCCATCTGGAGTCAGGCCAATATCCTCGATGTCGATATGCCTGGTCTCAATACCCGCATGTTCGGCCATTTTCCGCATGAAATCTGTCGTGCCACGGTCCTCGATGGACCCAGACATCGCAGAGAAATAGAAAGGCCCACCTTCACGCAAAGCGTGAAAGGCTTGGATTAGATCCGCGGCTAAGGAATTGAACTGCGTGGCATGGGCGGGCAAGGCTCCACGAGCCAACAACTCCTCCAGCCATATCAGCTGAAATGCACCCGCCTCATAAAGGGAAGTGGGTGTATCCATATTTGCCTCCAGCAACTTGGCTGGGCCGTTGCCGTCGTAACTGAAGTCGAACCGCCCATACAAGTGTGGATGCCCTTCCTTCCAGGATGTTCGAACCAGATCGAAGAACGCCTCAGGAATCGCCAGGCGGGTCATCAGCTCCTCACTCTCAACAACCCGCTCGACAACGTCCAAGCACATTGCGTGTAGCTCCTCCGTTGGAGCTTCAATGTCCTTGGCAATCTGAGCCTCAGTGAACTGGTAGTAACCACGCTCATCCCAATAGCGCTCACCACCGATCGTGTGAAAATCAAAGTTTTCACGGGCCGCTGTTTCGCGCCAGTTTGGGCGTTCTTCAATGCTGATTTTTTTCATTTTTAACGATCCTGGTTAGCCACCGACGCTAATACTTCCGCCGCTTTTTCCGCTCCACCCGCTACGTGCGGTGGCTTGTGCGCCAAAACCACCACGGGAGATGGACGATGATGCGGAAGACATGCTCGTTCCAGAACCACCACCCAGGCTACGACCCAAGGTTGCCTGGGTGTAGGTATCGGTTGAAGAGTACTTAGCTTGCATCGAGCGACTGAACGTTTTGCCTTCGTCGATCTGACGCGACAGCGTCGAAGTCTCGTAAGAGCCTCGACTATCACGCGTTTGGTAGATCGGTTGGGCGACAAACTGCGTACCGCTGCTTCGGTTGCTCAGCAGGTTGCCGATCAGCAAACCATTCAGGAAACCACTGCCCTCGCCACCTCCACCGCCACCGCCACCACTGAAACCGTTTCCGGCCTGCTCAACCTGGTGTCGCGCTGCATCTACGTCTTTTTTCGGAATTTCACCGGAGATGGCCAACTCAAAGCCGCCGAGCTTTGGCATGAACTGACCGTCAGAGGTTTGCTGGCAGTAGTCAGGAACGAAATCGGCCTCGCAAGCCGCCTTGTCGTCGTACTTTGGCGCAATACGGTTGTGGTCAGACAGCGCTTGCATAAAAGCAGCCGAACAGACATCGACAGGGACCTTTTTGTCGGCACAGTCCTGTACAGATTGAAATGTCTGCTTTGCGCTAAAGGTGAGCTTCGGCTCGGCCGGCGTACAGGCACTGATAGCTAAGGGCAACGTACTGGCGAGCACCAGCTTCAAAGAACTGCGTCTCATCATGATCTCCTTTTATTCCAGTCTCAGGCCGCCGGGGTCATGCATGCGGCGTTCAGAAGACCAACGCTGATCGCGACGCAACCAGCGTAAATGGCCGATGCGAGCTCCCCTCTTGCGATACGCCCAGACAGCCCCTTCAGGACTAGGCTGGTGGCGAAAAAAGCCAGCAGCTGAACAACGGCTGCAATAACCGCCCAAACAACTGCATCCAGCACGCTGACGCTGTAGGTGATGATGTTGCTTGCTGGGATCGCGAAGCCGATCAATGCGCCACCCAATGCAAGAGCGGCCGCCGTGTTGCCTTCTCGAATCAGTTCGAATTCCTTGTGCGGCGTGAGCCGGGTGTAGACAAACTGAAAGAGCGCAAACAGGATGGCGGCGACTACGATGTAGACAAGAAAGGCCAACACAGCCTGGGAGTTGAGTGACAAACGAAGTGCGTCAAGCATTGATGCTTCCTTTTAGATGACATTGAAGTCAGTGGATTGCAGAGTTACCCCGATGGAGGTCGTAAGAGAGATAACGCCCTCCCCATCTTCTTCAACCGACAAGAGCAGAAACTCCCGTCGATCGAGTAATCCGGTATCGCGGGCGTAAAGCATGCTCAGATGCTTTATTTGGTAGGACTCTTCCGGATTCGAGACATGCTCTGTAAATGGTGTGAGTTCCGTTTGGCCGAGCTCACTGCCCCACTGCCGCTGATATTCCCAACCGGAGTGTTCGTACGTTGGCATGCCGATAGGCGACTCGGGGCCGACCAGGCGTTTCAACTCGGCCTCACTGTTGATCGGAACAACAGAGAAGTAACCGAATAGGATGACGTCCTGAACATCGGTGGATGCCGGCCCGCTCATCAGGCACTGCAGCCAGTAATCTTCGTTCTCGAAGTAAAAGCGTGACAGGCGAATAGACTGTCCAAGGTCGACCTCGCCGACGGCCCATACAACCTCTTTACTTGGAACCTCCAACTCAGAATGACCATTGAGCAGCAGCTTGAGAGAGTCATCGAGATCCAGCATCCGGCGTGGTGCCAAGCCGAATGGGTTACCGACGACTGCCGGCGCCTTTAGCCCGGCTGTTGCGGAAGGCAGCGGTGCTTCAAAACCCATCATGCGTTTCAGCCATTTCATAGCGAGCCTCCTTCAAGGCGTTCCGAAGCGATGTAAAAGATTTCCCCACCACGGACTTCGATCGCGTTGGCAGGGTTGATGTCGAATTCATTACTCCCAAGGGCTCGATAACCAATCAGCGTCGCACTGAACTCCTTTCTCAACCTGATGTAGAGATCGCCACAATTCGTGGAAAACCCATCAGGCAAGACGTAACGAAACTGCGTCGCCCCCTTCCCCACGCACAGCAGTTCATGAATGACGATGCTTGAGCCTGGGTCCTGCGATGAACGCACAAGCATCTCGATCGCCATGTTTGAGGTGCATTCCAATTCCGGCGCGTATGTCTTGGCGAGAGCAGCCCGCTCTGAATCATTGAAGTGGGCAACCACATGCCCTTTTGGGGCCAACTGCTTGAGGGTGAGGACGATCGCTAGCGTGAGGTTGTCCGATTGTGTGCGAACGAGAATTCGATGGGCCCCAGAGACACCTGCGCGCTTCAGAAGGATTGGTGAATCCAGCGAATCGCCTTTCACAAACGACGCTTTACCGGGCATAGGATTTTCGAGCGTTAACGCATCACAAATGACCATTTCGTCACCGCGTGATGCCTCATCCTGGGAAAGCAGTTCGACAATCCGCTCACTAGACTCGCCGTCCCAGCCAATCAACACGGTGTGCCCTGTAAGGGTGGAGTAATCGCCCATTCCTTTCATTTTCCGTCTCCAGAGGACACTGACTGATGTTGTTGCCTTACCAATAACCGTTGTCAGCAAGGCAATCCCGCCAAACATTATCCAAAGCGCGGTGATGGTCTTACCCAGACCGGACTTCGGGGACATATCGCCGTAACCCACCGTTGTAGCTGTGGTGCAGTAGAAGTAGAGGAAGTCAATGCAACTCAACAGATGGTCTTCGCCAGCAATGAATAAGAGCGCATACGAAATCCCAAAGTGCAGTACCAGCATGAGCCCTATGCCTGCCCATCCGAATCTCTCGAAAAAAGCAGCCGTGTGGGCTCTCAACAGAAGAAGCAGCGACATCAACAACAACCCCCGATGGCAGTTCCGAGCGGATGGCAGGAAGTTAACGGCTGATAAAAAATCTGCCAGTCAAAACGGGGGTTAGAAATTCACGCGGCAATAGGTGCAACGGATTTCGACCGCTTCAACCAGGCTGTCGCGATACCCGCAAATGCACCGGCAATATGTGATTCGAATGACGTACCAGATGACGGAAGGAAACCAAGCACCAGACCGCTGTAACCCAGGAATGCGACGGTGGCCAAGATTAAATTCTGGAAACTGCGCTGGTACCAAGCCCTGGCGATCAGAAATGTCCAAAGGCCAAAAATTAGACCGCTCGCGCCCACGTGATATGCATCTCTCCCGAACACCCAAACCAGGAGGCCACCGACAACAGAAACCATCGCAGCCACTTTGAAATAGTGCTCGATTCCTTGAATTGCGACTAACCAACTGAGAACTATGAACGGCAATAGGTTTCCAAACAGATGCATTACCGACGCGTGAACAAACGGGGAAATCAAGACACCAACAAGCCCCTCAAACTTTCTCGGGACAATCCCGAACTGCAGAAGTGAATTGTTGGTTCCAACATTGAACAGCTCAACAGCCACGAGCAATGCAGCCAGACTCAATATGACTTTTACATTTCGCCCTGCTTTCATCTTTCGCCACCGAGTCCGGACCAAAAAATAGGCCGACGGATTTTCCGCCGGCCCACCCAGACTTAATTATTGCTCGGCGATGTTTGCTTGACCTTGGGCCTGTGCCCGCAGACGGGACAAGACTTCATCAGCGCCAGCCGGCTTCGCTCCGATCCCAGCTTCCTGCAGCCGCTTCTCGAGATCGCTCCCGTTCGCCTGAGCATTCAGCTCCTCAGCGGAATCCAGTCGTGCTTGGCGTTCATTCTGCTGCTGTTTGAGCCGAGCCAAAGTTCCAACGGCGGTTTCAAGGCTACCGTTCGCCCCACCTGTTGCAGCTGCACCACTTATTTGAGCTGACTGGACGCTATCACGTGCCCTTGCGAGGTCAGCTTGTTGGCGAAGCGATTTGATCTGACCTTCTGTCTTCGCTACTTGGTTACTCAGGACCTCTACATCCGAACCGAACTGGTCGGCAACCGCTTTTTCCTGATCCCGGGCCGAGGTTAATTCCGCGATCTTGACGGCACACTCCGTCGCGAGGCCTTCTTCACCTTTGTTGAGAGCTGCCAGGGCTTTCTGCTCCCAATTGGTGATGTTTTTGTTGTGCTCATCAACACGCTGAACGGCAAGTTTGTGCTTGGCCTTGATAGAGACCAGGGCATCTCGAGCCTTGAGGATTCGAGCGTCAGCATCCCGAATCTCCTGATCCAGAATTCGCAATGCCTGCGAGTCTACGATTGCCTCGCCAACTTCGGTCGCGCCACCGCGCAATGCGGTGGCAAGTTTTTGCAAAAAGTTCATTTAGAGGTCCTTATGGCCAGGTCAGATTTCGAAATGGTGTTCGAGTGCTTGCACGGCACTGGTCACGTTGGTGGCCAGCGTCAGGACCTCGTGCACGACAACATGGAGACTGGAGGCTGCCGCCAGGGCGCCGAACATGTCGTAGACGACATCACCACTGGAAAGCGTTTTGATGCCGATGGAGGACAGAGGAAACAGATCCCGGCTGCGAAGCACGGCGTCATTGAATTCAACACGGTTCCTGACCTGATTGGCTTCAACCAACAACGCCTCCACCAGGATCTGATCGCCGGAAATCGCGATGTAAATCGGCTGACCGCCGAATTCGTTCATCACGAGCTTCAACGCCGACTGCGCGGAATCAGTCTGTTCTACCGTGATCTCGTTGTTTTGAACGAGATCCAACTCCACAAGTGCGGAATAGAGCGTTGGGATGGTCCAGTTGATATTTTCGGTCATGAATTCCTCCAGATTGACCCGCCTGAACATTGGGTTCAGACGTACTTGCCCATTGCGAAGTGTTTTGCGGCTCGGCCGAGGTATGAAGCCGGTCTCCTCGTAACCGCCTGCGATATGCATAACGAGCGGTAGCGATTATTCAACCTGCCTGATCGATGGCTACTTTGGTTATCAGTAGGAAATCTCGGTCAGTCGCCGGAGCTTGGCCAACGGCGCTAAGCCTTCACCCAGTGCGTCGATGATTCCAGGGGTAAACATGGCGCGGTAACCGCCCGCGGTAGGTACCCAGCGTTCAAGCACATGAACTGTTCCCCGCTCCTGTCCTGCATACAGAACCGAAACAGACGCGCGCTGTAGCCTGTTCAAGAGGAGTTCAATTTCCTCTCGCTCGCTAACTGCCGCTGCGGGGATATCTAAGGTGCGGTTCAACCGGGTCTTTCGCGTGTACCGGTTAACAGGAATATTCGGGGGCCGTTTCATGTTCAAGCCACTGTTGAGTGGCGAGCAGATTTTCATAACGCTAGATAGCGTGCACGCCAAAACACACCCTAGAAATCTCAGGGGGTCAGCGGTCGATCGGAGAAGTACAGCGATGAGGAGGTGGCTTATCGTAGGCCGCAAAATGCTGTTCTGAAGGCCAGGTTGCGGCGCACGCTACCCCAAGGAGCAGATTCGATCGGCCTGTATTCACTTGACCGAAAGAACTGCCTCCTTGGTTTTTTAAATTACTGGTCCGCCCAGGCGAAAAGGGCCATCTCAATGTCAGCAACCCGCCAGCCAGAAGGTGAAATGCCTCGGGGTAAGTCGCAGTCCGGCCGGTTGATATGAGCTTGCTCTAATTCCATCATGAGCTTCGAGAGCAGCTCTAAGAACGCAACGTACCCACGGATCATAGATGGGTCGTTACCATCTGTAATAAGGCCCAACAACCCGTTCTTCACCAGCGCCCGTCGAATCCGATTATCCAGACTCGCGTGGATCTCTGGTCGGAGAAATCTCAAAAATTTGGAAGCGTACGTTAGGCCGCAACCCGGGATCAGAAGGGCCTTTTCAATTGCAATTTTGGGATTATTGATGTTGCCAACCACCAACTGAGTTTGCGCCAGCAGGCTAACATTCCCCAAACCCACTTCGAACTTCACTCGAGGACCAGCACCTCCACCCCAATCAAGAAGTTCACGAATCAGATTCGTCGGTGCTGTCTTCATCTCAGTCGCCGAGGCAAGCCAGGCACCGCGCTCCTCAAGCGACTTTATCCAGCGGAACGAAGGGAAGGTATCTGAAGGGTAGCCGTACACACCATGGTGTTTTTCCCAGCAGTACTTCTCGAAATACCCGGGGAGAAGTTTCACATCAATGGCAGTCAAATTGCGCTCCAGGGTACCAGGTCTATTTCGCGAAGGCCCTTTCAATATCCGGGTTGAGGTGGAATCCGGGTTTATCCCGGAATAGCTCTGCACCGCCCCGAACGTATTGAAGATTCAATTCTCCACACATCCAAGTTCGGTTCAGCATCTCGGCTGCTAGGCCTGTCATCATACGACCTCCGAACGGGTCTACCACTAAGTCCTGCTCATCACTGAGGAATCGAATAAGAAAGTCAGCGATCGACAATGGTTGGCCGGCGCCGTGCACGGGTAGCCCCAAAGCGGTGGCTGCCTTCTGATACTGAAGGCCGTAGGCACAACGGTGTCCTCTTGTGATCACATTCTTGGGGATTCTTCCTGCAGTTTCGCCGCCGAAGCTCCCCACTCGCAAACGATATGCCCCATCACTGTAACTGGCTTCGCGTCGCTCCCCGCCGTTAGCAATCAACTTGAGATGTCGATCCGTATGCGGCTCCAGAACCCGTCGATTGTCCGCTTTTACGAGGTGAGGATTTTTGGCAAAAATCAGTATGGGTTCGTATCCAACATTCAGTTGTTGCCTACTCTTGCTTGCCCACTGCACCGGGCCCGGGGCCTTGCTCGGATTGCTCCATATGGCTCGTTCCATGAGGCTCAGATTGAAGGTGTCGCAGATGGCCAGGATAAGCCGCTCAATGTATGTAGAGCGAGCAGGCGATCCCGGCATGAACACATCCTGTGACGTGTTGATGCACAGACTGCCATCCTCAGTCAGGTTTTCAATAATAGGGGTCAGCGTTTCAAGAATGAAATTTACAATTTCACGCTCATCCGGATTTCCGTAGCGCCTCGACTTTGCCAATGGGTATGGGGGGGACGTGAGGCACAGAGTCACAGGAATTCGCATGTTTTTGAAAATGTCGCCGCTCGGGCCAAAGATGGCCACGCCAAGATCAGTCCTGAAGCCTAGTACCTTCACACCCGGTTTCGCGGCGTTCAACTCACGCTTAGCTTGCTCAGTCAGCCCCCAAACTCCCCGAGTACCTGGGATGCGTTCTATGATCCCCATATGCTTTAGAGATTGCTGGCACCACCGGGCAGACCGGTGCGCTAAATTGTGCTTCTGACCTGAACTGCCTACGGGCTCACGAATGTCGTCCACGCCGGAATCCAGCCCCCTCTGCTTGGAAAGCAGACGGTAGAGGTCGGCGTTTTTCAACGGGGTATTAGGATTGCCTTTGTACAGATTGGCGACCTGTTCGATGCCGAACAGGTCGCCCTGGGAGGTTGGGCTCGATTTAGCTTTGAAAGACTTCATTGGAGGGCTCTGCTTTGAGTTGTCTACTCAAGCATCCGCGCCTTTACGCTGTGCCAGAACCCACCGTTATTCACATGTCAGCTTGCTGTGTAGGCCTGGGTTCAAGGTCGGCAATACAGGAATAGCCAGACTGGTTATGCTGAAGTCGGTTAATGCGTCAATTTCGTGTAGAGATCTGTTGCCCACCAAGGGCCATCTTTAACCCGTGCGGCCTTCCCTTCTCCGATCTGCTGGCCAATCGTGCCGAGTTCCTCGGCATCAGCCAGCTTCCAGTTTGAACTCACTGCGGCGTCGACAATCTCCGCCTTCACCAGCAGCACACCGTTCTTGTGGAGAATGCTGAACAGCTCCCTGGCCTTATTCATGTCGTTAGGATGTGCCAGCCCGGTAGAAACATTGACGGAGCTGCTCAGTGTTTGAATCGCTTTCTGAATCACGTTGGTCATTGGGTGCCTTTGAGTCTGAATGGATGGTTCATTGAATCATGCATCGGCGATAGCTGACTTCTCGCCAAGCACATGCTCCCACTTGTAGAGCAAAGACACAAAATGTAGACGACCGATTTCTCCAATCGCCCGCTCAAGCTGTACTTTGCACCTACTGCGGACATAAAGCCGAAGGTTTATGTCCGGTTTAGGGCCTTTGCGGTTGGCCGGTTCGCTAGGAAGAATTTTGTGGGTCTGTTTTGAGTTGCACACAATCGGGAGCGGAATCAACCTTGGGCAACTCTCACAGCAACTCAGGACAATGCTGAGCATGAACGCCTCCCCCATTAAACGCCTTGCCTTGCTGATTACCCTTGCGGGCACCGGGGTGCTCACCGCCACAGTCGCTCAAGCTGACCAGGCCGCGCGCGATCGGGGTCCAGCCCCCAGCGCGGCGGCATTCGCGGCGTGCGAAAATCAAAAACTGGGGGCTAGGGTGACCTTGAAGACAACGTCGAACAAAACCTTCACCGGCACCTGCCGTACCTACCAAGGCAGACTAGCTGCGAATACGCACGTTCGACACAGGAAGAAGGATAAGGGTTTGTGGCAAACCTTTACGTCCTGGTTCTGAGACCTTGAGACCTTGAGACCGGCATGGGTCTCTAGGGCTGGTCACTGGTCAATGATGCCGGCTTTGGCAGCCTTCCAATGAACCAGTGCGACGATGCCACCGAACACACAAAGTACGGCAACCGGCGGCAGTCCCTTCATGTAAGCGGCAATTGAACCAAGCATGAACAGAATGCCCAGGCACAAGTGAACATGTTGCGGTTTGATCTTCACGTTTTTAAATCAGCCTGCTGTTGTTGAATGGGTGACTGCTGCCCGCTCTCTGAAGAATACTGAAGCCTTGTACGAGAGCTGTTTGAGATGTCGTTCAAGCTGCTTTTCTGCATCAACCATCGCCCTCAGTCCGTAGCGTTGCACAAGCGCAGAATGAACTTCCTTGACCTCGGAGGACTGGTAGATGGGCGCAACGTCCAGAATTTGCATAAGCCCCTGTGAGGTATGGTCCCGGGTATTCATAACAATTTGTGTGTCCCGGACACGGAGCATTTGAAAGCCCATGCTTTCGTAGTAAGGGACCTTTGCTGGGGAGCAGGTCAGCTCTACATGGGGATAGCGTTTGATTACTTCCGCCATCATCGCTTTGGCAATTCCCTTCCGGCGGTACTCACCAGCTACGGCCATGTATGTCACCCCACATGCCTCCGGGTGCGATTGCAACGGCAGATACAGGACGAAGCCAATAACCTTGGCAGGGTTGTCCTCTGCATGGGCAATAGCGATCTCTGCCGGGAGTTTTTGGGTATAGGCGATAACATCTAAATACATCTGAACCTCGCAAGCAATCGCGTACTGGTAAACCGCGAACATGAAGTTGCTTTGAGGAATCGCATGCATGGACAGGTCGGTCATATTTGCGCGCACCAAATCCACGATTTGCTCCTGGACGTGGCCAGGGATCGAATTTTTATAAATAGCGATGTTTGTCATTCTCGGCCTATTTCGTTGGCGCGGTCAATTCGCGCTCAATGCTAAGCCACACACTCCGGTGAGGCTCTCCAGTAGACAACCGTTTCCGCGGTCGCCTGGTTAGGTTCAAGCATGGATGGGGCGCAGCAGTGCCACCAGCGATCATCTAGGGCTGCGCGACCCAGTGCTGCAGATAACCTACCGTCTCCTGCTCTAAGCTACTCACGATTGTCCTTGAACAGGCCTGGAGTCAGGGTCACCAACCTTGAAGCTGTCCGGCATGATTGACTCCCTGAGATTGGAAACCAGACGCACCGCTTCTTGGCCCGAGTTGCCCCCACATGAACCAAGCGGACCGCCTCACTTTCAAGAACCGTATCCCCAGGCGTCAGGTCACCTCCGGTGCTGACCCCGGCAATTTTGTAGAGTTGATTGCGGTACCAGGACGACGCGCCTCCAGCCGGGTCGCCAACCATGAACACAATGTCCGCTTCCAAAGCCTTGGACTTGTGGTAGGAGCGAACCCGTATCCTGCGACCACCGGCCGCGCGATCCTCTCGAATCAAATCGCCGGCAGCCGCGTCGATCCAGGCAATGTCCTGTGCTGAATCCGCCAGAATGAGTATCAGGTCACCAACGTCGTAGTGGACTTTACAGAGTTGATGAAACATCGAGGGGTCATCACCCCAAACCTCGACAGGCTTTTCATCTGCCCGCACTTTCCTGGTGGATGTGGTCAGCCGTCCGGATACTGGAGGCAGGTTTTGAATGAGGTTTTGCCCTGCGTCGACTATTGCCTGGGTTGATCGATGGCAATCCTGAAGAACCACCCGAATGGGCTGCGTCGGTGCTGGGAATGCAACTTCAAGGTCACTCAGATGTTGGGGAGATGTTCCTCTGGTACCAAACACCCATTGGTTATTGTCTCCGGCAACAAACAAGGATGTGCAATGTTCAGTCGATACGTCACGGGTGAGATCACGCCGCCGAATCTCGGATAGGAGTCCTCGCACCCAACCTGCCGTCGGCACTCCATGATCCTCTGCGTTATCGATCAGCAAATGCCGGAAGCGGCCCAAGGCTGCTGCAGGGACGTGCATCAGATTATCGGCATGCCGGTCGCTGAACATATCGAACAATCGACCGAACGTCAGGCATGGATTTGGCAGCGCCAGCAAGTGCCGCTCCAGTGCCTGCCAGTAGATCCCCAGTGCTTCAAAAAAAGCCGCGTCGATATCAGCTGGTAGAAAATTCATCTGGCCTGCAACTGTGGCCACCTCCAATCCGAGGGTGTCGATAATGGAAGCAAGTTCGTTGAATGCCTCAAGAATGGGTACCGCCGCGTTCCCTCCATTGAGCTTGTAGTTGAACTCAGGTGCCAGCTTGTGAAGCGAGTTTACGGTTAGGACAAGCTGCTGCGCCTCCTGATAGGAATCGAGGTGAATAAGCCTCTCGGGGAAGTAGGCTTGGAAAAGCGTGCGCTTCACCGCAACCTCCTTGTACACCTCGGTCTTTACACTCGAATTCCTCGTCAGGTGTCTACCCTCCCCTCGATCGAATCCCAAGACGACGTGCGCATTGAGCTGGGGAATGTATCCGTTGGTGCTGTAGGTTTTCCCTCGCAGTGTGAATTGCTTGCGGGTGGACGTTATTCCAGCCAGTGGCCACCTCCCCGCGGCGCGCCAAAGACCTTCAATGTATTCGCAAAGTTCTACGTCAACACTACTGAGAGCCCACGCCATCGGCGCACGCTTGATAACCTCATGATGGTCTACCGCAAGGCGCTCGACCTGCATCGACGCGCCGAAAAGGGTTGTCACCAGTTCAGCAAATCTGCGGTTCGCCAAATACAGTTGCTGAAAACACTTGCCCATTTCGTCCTGCTGGCCAGGTGTCAGGCGGTAGTCGAATGGGCGGCCATCATTCTGGATTTCTGCGCCAGTCTGACTTAGCACTTCAAATGGTACGCAGTTGCCAAGATCCGGGAGAGAGTGGGCCAACTCAAGTACAGCCGATCGTGGTGTTTTCACAATCTGCTGCGCTTCCTGAACTGTCAGCGGAGTCCCCCACTTCGAAGACAACTCTGCCAATCCGGCAGCCATTTCAACCCGAGATTCGCGGCTAAAGGTCATTAGGCAGATCTGGTCAAGTGCGACGCCGAGATATCGGTTTAGCAGGAGGACTCGAAAAAGGAGTGTCGTTGATTTTCCGGTACCGGCAGCGCCGGATATTGCAGTGGCATGTGCGGAAGAAAAGATGGCTTTCCACTGCTCGGCCGAGGGTTGCTCATTTGCCGGTAAGAATGAACCACAATCCCCGCGCATCCTTGCCTTAATCTCAGCGGTGACTATCAATCGTGACGCATTGAAAATCGTGCGATCCTTTCCTGGCACAGAATGCTCTTGCTCTTTACGGTAGCCGATGATGATCCTGGAGGCGCCGGTGTGATGTGGTTCATTACTCCCCTGTTGTACTTCTCCATTCTGAAGCGCATGCGCCGAATCACGCCCCTGCTCCCAAGAGCGCTCATGCCTGGCCTCCAAGAGGTCGAGGGCATAGTTCAGGATCGCCGCCGGTATCCGCCAAATAAACGGGAGATCATCAACGGCGTATGGCGGGCGCTCTGGTTGGCTCACTGCAAATGTCCTTTCCAAATCTGGTGATGGGAATAAAGAACCAATTTTGGTGTGGCCATTTAGCTCGTGCCACCCAAAGTAGGGGCGCGAAATTCCAGCCCCTACTTTGGCTAACACCTTGCATTTTTTGTCCGTATCTTTCCGATCAACGCCGGTGTGAAGTCTTGTTCACAGCAAGTGGGTGAGTCGCCGGCAATTAACGAATGGAGCGCACATGAAA
Source organism: Pseudomonas sp. NPDC089569 (assembly GCF_050280625.1). NCBI lineage: Bacteria > Pseudomonadati > Pseudomonadota > Gammaproteobacteria > Pseudomonadales > Pseudomonadaceae > Pseudomonas > Pseudomonas sp. NPDC089569. The sequence goes on along the minus strand of NZ_JBNNVQ010000026.1, from coordinate 16,596 downwards.
ATACCCGGCCTCGACACGTTGAAAATGAAAGGCCGTGTCAGGGGCTTGTTCCTTCAAACCGGAACGTCACACACGCTTGAAGCGCTGACGGTCATCAGCCGGTTCGACCATGACGAGCCCCGCATCTATCTGATCGACAAAGGCACAGTCACTCTCCAACTCGCCGATCAGGATGGCAATGGGTTAACCGTTACTCATCTGGTAGCAGGGGAGTTGTTCGGGTTGCTCGACCGAAACCTGGTTGAAGGGGTGAATCAGATCCAGTTGAGCGCGCATGCAAGAACCGAGTGCTCGGTTATCGAGGTCAAAAAAAGCCAACTCCTTGGGATTGGGCGCAGGGACCCTGAGGCACTCCTGGCGGTGTCCAGCGAACTATCCAAACGATTCTCAGAAGTGGTGCGCAGAGTTGGCCAATTCGCGTTCTACGACGTCAGGGGCCGCGTTTCAAGTGCACTCATGGATTTGTGTCAGCTTCCGGATGCGGTCGATCACCCTGATGGATTCGTGGTAAAGGCGACACGCATAGAGATCGCAATGATGGTCGGCTGTACGCGAGAGATGGTGGGTCGAATCATGCAGGACCTGAACAATGAAGGCCTCATTTCGGTGCTTGGCCGTAAGACTCTGATCCGCCACGATATCCGAGCGGACTAGTTCCAACCCTGAGAAAATCCGCTGCGCCGTCATCCCTCCAAGCGGGCTTAGTAGTGGGAAAGCAATATTGCATTGAGTCACTTAATTTCATCAGCAAGGAGAAATACTGTGAATCCATTGAGGCTGGCTGTAGAAATTGCTGTGTTGAGTGCTGTTTTGGGCACAGGCTTCGCTTGGTATGCAAAGCATACAGATCATGAAAATATTGAAATCATCGCTAAACCTAATTCTGCTGAATCTTCTGAAGTACGTCCTGAGAATCGCGCAGAAGTTAAAGCCGCTCCTGGCATTCAGTGAATACGCGGGGCAGCCTCCCATGGGTCTATGGGCCACTAAGCTGGGTGGTTGGGACGATTTTTGGATCGTCGACTCCCGCCACCCGCTACCTTCTAAAATAGACTCACACACTTCGCTACTCTTGGTAGCACGTCATCATCTACATCCGTAGAGCTGTAAGCTAACCACGCAGACGGTGCTGCTGGCGGTTTGTCCGGGACAGCAAATGCCCTTTTCAATTTATCAAAATCTGGTTGGGCTAAAGTTACGTCGCGTTGGACGCGCAAAAGTTTAGAGATGACATCGTTGAGTGCGATGTTGACGGTACGTAGGCCTGCGGGCGAAAGTTCAATTCCGTCGGGAACCTCGCCCACCACCCCATACATGCAACTCAGAGCCTCTTTGGCCTTGAAATAGTTATCTGACTGAACCTTGATCTGGTAGTGATCTGTAAATATAGCCGCGCCACCAGCCGCACCTGCCCCTTGGTATATCCACGCCTTGGTTTCGGTCAAGGCGCCGGCGACACCCCATAAGCCTCCAAGAACTGTCGCTCCGTCGGCAACATTCAGCGTGTTTACAAGGCGCTCGTATTGCACGGTGTATAGCTTGTGGTAGATCTCCAGGTTGAGTCGAAAATCGGATAGATTTTTGGCGGTATTCAACCCTAAGGAGGACTCACCTTTCATCCAGTTGGGATTCATTATGCGAACGTTACTGCCGTCCCTTTTGACGGCCTCCTGCTCGGATACGTTCACAACCGGCTGAGGGTAGGGGTTAACGCAGCCAGACATGAAGACCACAGCCAGCATCAAACTCGGTCTTGTAAGCTTGGCCATCTTTGGCCTCCCTGAATTTTTTATTGTTGTGGCGAATCGAACGCTTAGGAAAACAGCACGCTTCCATACTGCTGAATTTCATCAAAGGTACGAGTGGCTTCCAAATTTGCTGAGCCTGGAATAACCTCGAACGTGACCCCATAACCCAGGCCCACCTTGATCTTGTGATTTCTCCAAGGGTCGCCACCCAACGCCACTATCGCCCGGACTGACGCTTCTCCAATGCTGTCATCACCACCTACGTCGGCGTAAATCGCAAAGACCGTAGCCCCATCCACGGACAACCTTGCAATGTCACCCAGGCTGCACTTGATACCGGTGACCGCCTTCCAATTGCCTGGCAAGACAAAGTAGGGGATTTCCAGTGCATTCACGTATTCTCCTTCACCGCGCCAGCCTCGGCTTCGCCGCAGTGAAGTTTCCAATTGTCCGTAGTCATCGATGACGTCCGCATTGGGCGCTCCATCGGCATCGGCCGCAGCGTCCGACAGCACTTGTACGTGGCCATCATCGAGCACAGTAACCACGGGCGTTTTGTGGGGGGGTTGTGAGGATGTCCAAGGGTGGTCGATCGTGTGCATAAGGGTCAGCCCTATTTTTAATGTCAAAATGACATTGGAAGCGTAGATGGGCCGGAGAATGAGTCAAACCGGGGGAGATATCGCAATCTTTAACGCCGCAGCAGTGAATTTGGCGGATGGAAACATTGAACACTTGCATTGCTCACCATCCCTAGCATCCCTGATATTGCTCGCGTGCTCGAGCATACGTAGCCCATATTCACTCTGGTCTAACCAGTGTCACTGACAAGAGACTCAGCAGTTGTTCGCTGAATGGAAGCGCCACCGGCATTCTCATCGGGATTGATCCCAGCACCTCTACCGCGTTCCGAGGCAGCCCAGCGAATGAAGTCGACCCCCAATGAAACCCGTCCCACTCAGCTGGCACCTCTTTGGTCCCGTTGAGCCCGTTGTAGCGCACCCATTGCCAACCTATGTCAAGCGCTTCACCTGCTTGTTGCCGATAAGCCCGGTTGGCACGATTGAGGAAGCCCAACATCCAACTGTCACTGTCAGCACGCAAGAGTATTTCAACGCCCACAGTTTCGGCGTGTGAGAACTTATCGGCGACTGCGATTGCCGTGTAATGTTTGGACTCGGCCGACCGAACCCAATGGAAGTGAAATGGGCCGATCTAGTAGCAGGAACTGATTCAGGATGGGTGGGGTTCGTTTCAGGAGTCAATTTCGATCCCCTTCAAGGCAACGCGCTGCTTCGTAACCGTCTTCGCAACAAGCCTTACCAGGCTCGCCCTGAAAGGGCAGTCATCGATGCTTTACGCCGTTGGTAGTGCCAGCCCTAGATCAAACGTCATCTCCGACCACACCATTTAGACGTGTTCTCCGCTCGCGCGAGCCTGCGCTCATCGAATCCCAAGGTTGAGAAATGCACCCTGGGTTCTTCCGTGCTCTGTCTCGTTATCTAACTCACGATCGAATTCCGTTATGCGCTGGATCAACGTGTCGGTACCGTCCTGAATGATTATTCGAGCTCGGTCGCATGGCACAGATGTGCTCAAGAGATTGATCTTGTTCAACAGCGTCGATGCAGCTCGATAAGCATTTTTGGCATGCATCATCTCGTGCGTCTTCAGCGCGTTACTGAAGCGTACCCACTCGGTCCGAACCCCGGCCGATACCTGGTCAGGGTCTGTTAACTGAGGAAGGTGGATAGTCGTGTTGAGGTTCACCTGACTATTGGTGAGGGAGCAGCCCGCCGGCGTACTAAGCATCTCGAAGCTGGAATTAAGATCCCAGACCGTTACCCCAGCGTAATAAACGTCTCCATCCTTGCTCGGGGTGTTTTGGCCTATGGAATTTTGAATCTCTGCAATCGTCCTTCCGAACACCGGGTAATAGCTGATTTGAAAATTGACCTTGGGCCTTAAAGGCTCGGCGCTCACGCAGTTGCTCAGCGATCCTTGGATCAGCGCTGCAGCAGCGATCATCGGGAGCACCTTGCCTAAAAGCCGCTGGGAGCGGTCACGTTCACTCATTGGCCTGGTGTGGTCTTTGCTGCTTCGCAAGGGTTGCTTCCAGCATCTCTTTCGCGAGCGCGGCGGTACGCTCTTGCTCTTTGGCCATTTTGTCTGCGCGAGTCTCCAGCTTCACAACGAACGCAGTCACCTCCTTCAGTTCACGCTTGATTAATGAGCGCTTACCGATCGAGTTATCCAACATGTGCTTGGCGACTTGCACGCCCAGATTGGCCGCCTCTGCATGTCCGAACTGCCAAGCCTTTCGTAAGAAATCGAGAGACTCCAGGAATAGGCTGCCTTTCACCGCAAGCTCACCCAGCACATAGTTCGCTTCAGGGTCGCCCGCTTTCGCCGCGAGATTTAACTGTCGAACTCCTTCTTGATAACGCCCTGATGCATGCAGCAGTTTTCCTAAATCAGCCTGAGCAACCGGATAGCCCTGCTCGGCGGACGCTCGGAAAAGCACCTCGGCTTTGGCCTCATCACCGGCTTCATACGCCTGGTACGCGAGGGCATAGGCACTGATGGGATGGCCATCCCCAATCTCAGAGTACAGGGACAATGCCTTGTCCTTCCCTCCGTCCAGTTTCGAAGCTTCGTATGAACGGGCCAGTCCCACGCCCGCTGCCACCACACCAGCCTTGAATCCTGAATCAAGGATGCCAATGGCCTCTGTGCGTTTCCCGTCCTCCTTGGGGAGCGCCGCCATGAAGGACAGCTTTACATCACAAGCCCACAAAAGAAGATCGCCCTTTTCAGTTGGCATGGTGGCCAGCTTGCTCTTCCAGAGGTGACCCACCAACTCAAGCTCTTTCGTAGCATCGTTCTCGGAGAACAAATGCCCATTCTTTGCATCGATGGCCATGTTGCCGATCAGCCCAACCGGGAGTACTCGATTGAACGCTACCCCATTGATGTGCTGACCAAGGCTCCAGGAGTTGTGGATCGCCCCCTCCACGCAGAAAAGACGGAGAGCGGTTTTGACCCGCTGTATATCGACTTCTTCGAGCTGTGTTGAAGCCGGGACCAGTCTGGAGAAAATTGCACACCATCCCCCTTCAACGCCGAGGCTCGTTGTCGAAATGCCAAACCGGTTTATCGCGCGGCTACCCCGCGCCAACTGACCACCTACAGGCTGCAGCTCCACTGCAAACTCGTTGAGAAGGAAGTTTTGACCGAGTAGGTCAACTTCGTTGAAAGAGGTGACATAGGTTGGAACACCGGCGTTGGCGAGCGCGACAGCAGTCATGCTGTTTTCACACTCCGCGCCATCCATCGATTCGGCGGCAGGGTGAATCCATATCGCCAAATCTATCCGCTCCCCGGCCGCTGTTCGCGCGTCCTCATGTGAGAGCACGGCGCATGGCTTCAGACCGAGCCCCTCTGCGATCGGAAAGCCTGAACTTACAGCGTCCTCCTCAACGTTGAGCAGGATCTCAACATTTCCTGGACATCCAAGAAAATCGCCGGCCATGGATGCCCAAGTCGAGCGGTCAAATCGAACCAGGGGATCACTCGCAATTAGAAGCACCCGCAACGGGGCTTGGTCATAGATCAACCCGGACTCGATAACCATCCCAGCGACTAGCGCGGCTGGAGCCACCAACGACGCTGAATCCCCAATCTGGAGCTTCAATTTCGTATCGACGCCTTTGCCCTGCAGTTCAGTTTTGACGTGCCGAATCCAAGCGGAAGAAAGGTCAGCAAGGTTCTTCGAATTTTGGAACGCGTTCGCCAGTGACAAATTTCCAGCCCCAATTTTGAGTACGCGACCCAGTCTAACGATGGGACAATCAGTGGACATCCCAAAACATGGCCTCGTTTTTCCAAATGGCGACGTTACATTGAAAGCACCAGCAAAGCAGGCGCGAAGACATGACTAACTACCTAAGCAATGCAAGCGGCGCACTCCAACTTGTCAATGAGCTAAGGGAAGAGTTGGAAGCGTTGGAGCTAGTCCTGGAGGCTTCCAGTACGCACATACGTGTTGATGCCATTTTCGGCATTGAACTACGCAAAACGAAGCTTGTGACGGTGGGGAATCCGATTCCGGTAACGCCTCTCTTCGGCGCCGCAGCTCTTCAATGTGCGAAAGACGTGTTGACGAACATCACCCTCAAGCCCGAACAAAGCGCTAAAGAGACATTCCGCGCACCGGGCGCGTTGGGGTTGCCACGGGTTGCGATTCAGTACCTGGAAAAGACCAATAGGATTCGACTGGAACTATTCCGACTCCTCGGCTTACTCAAAGCCCACGAACGGAAAGCTTTGTGGAAGAAATTTCCCGGAATCTCAAGTCTCCAGGCAATTAGAACCACGGTGATTCTTTCAGATCCACAGTTCATCCGTTTTTACTGGCATGTGGGTTCCTCCGGTGTGAAGAGACAGGCAAAGGACCTGATCGCCGAATGGGATAAGCAACTGTTCGATCTGCACGGCTATCGCCCGCGGATGGACGATACGCTTGAAAACTCATTGGAGCGCAAGCTGGTTTACTCGTTAGAAATGCTTGAGGCGCTGGATGACACCAGCGAGCAGGTGTGCATCCACCGTCCCGTGGCTCCTCATGTTCGAGCCAGGTTCAAAGATGGGGACAACGAACCAGACTTTGTTCTCGCGCAAACACCATTCGTTTACGACATTGAATCGCCGCCGCCGAGAATCGACCCCTTGGTCTCGTACGATCCATCAGGAGCCAAAGCGGCTTCTCAGGAAAACCAGGGGCGTTCTACGCGTGCACGGCTGGAGGAAGAACCGTACATTGAGGCCATGCACATCTACCAATACAAAGAGGGCTATCGAACATTTGGCCCGGTAGAAAAAACCCCGAAAAAACGCAACAAGCGCGTTCCCATTTCAGAATAAGGCACGAACAACCTATGCAGCCAACTGTGGGCAACACCACACTCCGCCTGGCCAGCCTGACTCGCGATCTTGAGTCGAACGATGAACGCAGTCGCTCGAATGCTTATCGCGACATTCTCGAACTAGCGAACGAGCAAAACAGCGATGCAATGTTCCAAATTGCGCGTTGCCTGAATCATGGCATTGGGGTTGAGCCGAACCCCGACAAAGCCGATTACTGGCTTCGCCTGGCAGCGGTGACTCAACCTGCCTCCAAAGTGGCCTGCTATACGCTGGGCATGCAGCACCTGATGAAACAGCGTACAAACTATGACGTGGCCAAGGGATTGCGCTTTATTGAGCGAGCTGCAACCGGCGGTTATGTGCGTGCCATCGTCGAGCTCGTTAATGTCCTTGAAAACGGTACGTTGGACATTAAGCCAGACCTGCGACGTGCCTACCGAATGCTAGCGAATTCCATCACCTCCGAGGCTGATGAGTGCCTTTACCAAGCCTATGTCAGTTTCGTGGAGCGCAATCAACCAATCGGCCAATTTTTGGATTCGTAAGCATGTACAAAGAACAACGGGAACGACTGGTCGCAAACAAGGCGTTGGGGCTGACGGGTGATCAAGCGACCAGCATTGTGGCCAGAGCCTATGGCTATACGTCGATCGATCTTAAACAGGACCAATTGGTCGACCCAATCAATGGGTTGATGAAGATCAAGACTCCTGCGGAGATTAAGGCCATACCCGATCGCGCTCTGCAGATGATGGAGTTCCTGCGCATGAGCCAGAACATGGTTGCTCCAGGAATGCCGGACATCTTGACCGGTCATCCTCAGGGCTCACTGATTGCCATCATGTGGGGGTTTTCCAACTTCGACGCGTTGAAGTCCTACGCAATGAGCGACAAGATCGATCCAACCTCTACCGACCCCAGAGAGCTTGCCCGATTCAAAGCCCGTACCGGCTTCATTGCACCCTCGCAGTACCTCTTGGGCCGGGACTACACCGGGAACACTCTGATCATCCACACAGAATCCCACGAGACTTCTCAGTGGATTGATCAGGAGATATGCCTAAACAATCTGGCTGACCTACAGGTTGCTGTTGTTCGCTGCAATGCCGACGGCGACGATTACATCAACCGCTTCAACAAGAACCACGACGTTTTTCGTCAGCCTCTTGCCGAAAATCACAGCTCCTACCTTTTGGGTGCCCGGAGGGAAAATCCGCAGAACCGCTTGGCGGTGTCAATCATCCCTAATCAGACCTACACACTGGAGCATCTGGTGGCGGCACATTACTCCGCGCTCGGGGAGAACGCAGTTAGAGGTCGGTCTCTGATTATCGATCGTGTTCCCCTTGTTCGGGATCTGGAATCCATTACCGCCGGCCTACGGCTGGCCAGAAGCATGGGTCTCAACCTGGTGTACGTGACCGATAGCCCTGATGAAAATCTGTGGCAACGCTTCGAGTCGCGGCTCATTTTTGGCTTCAAGCGGCACATGGATCTTTCAACCTCCGAGGAAATGAACACTGCCCTGCTCTATGCATCGCCCTTTATCGGCTTGAAGGGCCATAACCTGCATTTGGTGTTCAATTCAACCGAATCTGGCTCTCTCTACACCATCGTTCAGCTGGTACCCGATGTAGCGCCGAAAGGGGCTCAGTTGATGAAGCGGATCTTTGGAACGCCCCGCCTAGGCTGACGAAACTTCCAGCAAAAAGATTTCGCATGCGTAATTTTTTCGCTGGATTTCGTACTCCTCACGACTGTTGAGGAAAGCGTCAAAAAACAGTGAAATAATATTCACCAATCGGAAACCTTCTCCTGACTAGACTGTCAGAATGTTTTGCTGGTACACCCTTGTGCGCGTATGTGATGTGAAGCAAGTCACGCTTTGCATTGAAAAATCAGATGTTTCCTACGCCAAAAGTACAAAATTGGTCTTCCATGACGATGTGGAATGGTAGAGAATGTGTGCACTAGCACTCACCGTCTGGTTTTTGACGGTACCGAAATCCTGACGTTTTTTGAGGAAGCGCATAGGTAGCTGGAACCTCCTAACTCCTAAGACACCCCTCCTTCTAACCGAATTAATGCCTGTGGTGCCGCTGCGTTTCCTCGACTTACACAAGGCCCAACCATCCTGATGGTTGGGCCTTTTGTTTTTATTATCTCCAGGCCAATCATGCGACCTGGTGGAAATTCGATTCAAGTTTGTTGAAGAAGCTTTCTTCGGGGCTCCTTGCCGCGGGGGACTGAATCGCAATCCCAAGCTGGAAATGGCCAGTTTTCGGGTCCTTGGAGCAGTTGACCACTTCCCCCTCGAATACAAGCTCTGCGTCCTTCTTTGGACTCAGCTTGATACTAATCTTGTCGCCAATGCCGAATTTCTTCTCTGTCAAAATGAGAGCGCCGGCGATGGAGATATCGCGTAGCCGGCAGTCCGCCCAACCAAGCATCCGTCCGAGTACGCCATTACTCCTGATTTTCTGACTTACCAGAGCACCCTCAGGGACCGAGTACCTTGTGTGACGCCGATTGGATGCATTCATCCGGGACTTCCCATAGCTGTTAATGCGGTATTTCAGTGAAGAATTTCGGCAGCCCACTTAGGCTGGAACTCCTTAGGAATCGGAATAGTATCAGTGGCCTCAGAAACCGAAAGTCAAAATACCCTCTGAAAATTCCAGGCCCAAAATTGCTCGTGATCAACGAGTTGGCGACGGCATTGGTGGCGTTACACTCAAGCGCGAGCCCTATGGGCGGGGGTAGACGTAGTGCGACATGCTCGCCTAAAGGCGCCAGCATCACCTTGGAGAATGCGACGTTTGAACAATCGGTACCGACTGTGGAAGCAACGAATAATCAGCCAAGCCTCTGAAAGGCATCAGCAATCACTTGCCGATGTTCAAACACTCAATGCCCCTGAGCTACTGACTCTCTACGATTACATTCTGGGATCTCTTACAGGCCCGATGACCATACAGGTGCGTAAAAATCCAACGCTGATTTCGGCATGGCGCCTTCATCGCTCACAAAAAGCGTTCGCCCGTGCCGTACACCATCACAAAAAAATATTGAGGTTTTCTCATTATTAAGTCTGAAAAGGACCGAAAAAGGATCACTCCCTACCCACTATTAGGGGAATAGAGTGTCTACAGGTCTCCTCCATGTACAACGAAGCAAAGCACGTTCAGCCTTGGGATCTTGCCGATCCCAAGACGATGCGATCAAACTTTACCTCTGAGAGCTTCTACGTCGTCATTGAAGGCCTGGACACACAAGCCATTCGCCAAGCCGCATCCATCATCAAGGCGTCATTGCTGAGGACTCCTGGCATCCGTATCAAGGGGCCGCTTGCTCTTCCGACTGAGCGCCGCCGCCATGTGATTTTGCGCGAACTTAAATCCCAAGGCTCGAGCGGGCTTTACTGCGCTAATGCAAAACGAGTGAGATGTGCCCTCCTGGTAATGAGGCCGACCTCCGATGCGATTGCCTCGCTGATCTCGCTTTCTTTGCCCAACAGCGTCAACGCCAAAATCCAGACAAATCTGGTCCAGGACGATTTGGAGGACGCGAAGTAATGGCGACAATGAAAAGCCCATCTCTCACCCTGCTCGATACCCCACAACCTGCTTGGTTTGGCACTGCACCACATGCCGGGAGTTGGGGGAGTTGGCTACTGCAAGGATCTGCCTACGGCAATGTCATCGATCTCAGCCCTAACCAACAATTGGTAGCCGACAACGGGGATTTTTACATCCTCCTAAGCGGCTGCATCATTGTCCATGGCGTTTCGCCACAGAGTTCAAGCAAACCCATCTTTGTCGACGCGCTTCGCCGGGGCGATGTCATTTGTCCCCTCAGACATGATCAGGTGAAGTTTCTCTACAAGACCAGGACAGCCGCGTCACTGCTGAAGGTGTCGAAAGACAAGTACCAGGCATTTATGAATGACCTCAAGTACAGCGAGACTGTCCTGCTCGCTGCCGAGCTTCACCTCATGGCATTGCACTCAAATGCCGCGCACCTCCACTTTGCCAAGGATCTGGAGCGTATCGAGCGTGTGGTCAACGTGCTGGTCCAGCACCCTGATTCGACGCAGACTCCGCGGGGTATTGAGGTTCAAGCTAGCAAGGAAGAAATTCGAACGTTGGCAGGTGTGGAGCGGCGGTCCGGAAGCCGCGCCTTCAAAACCCTTGAAGATGAGGGCGTGCTCTTCTTCAACGGGTACAAGGCGTTCTTCTACAAGGCGCCTCGAAAGGGGATGGCATGAGTACAGGGAAAAATTTAGCTGTGAGTAAGCTGGCTGCGTATGCCGAGGACCCCGTTGCTTTCGTGAAAGCGGGTGGCAGTGCCTACAATGCCAAAGCCGCTCGAATGGGAACGGCCGCACACGCCCGGATCGGCGCGGGGCCAAATAAAGCGTTATTCATCATCGGCCTGGTCATCCTGATCGCCGCCCTCCTCTACTTCAATATCATTCCGGTCTAATCCATGTATTCCGTTATCGGTTTAGTCCTTCTTGGATTGGCGCTCTACCTACTGCTCAAAGCAAAGGCTCCTGCGCAGATATTTCAGCTGTTTCGGCTCAGCGAAGTACTGCACGAGTTAGTCGGTTCCGATCTTGGGAGAGGACATCCACGACGCAGGATCGGTGCACTGGGCGTGGGTGGTGAGCCGGATGCGATCTTCAGAGTGAAACGCTCTGGCCAGATCATCATTGGCGAGTACAAGAACCGAAAATACAAAGGGTATGTTCGCCGCCGTGAGTTTTATCAAGTGACTTTGTACCTGGGTCTTGCTGCAATCAATTTCAAAACCCAAGATGTTGTTGGTCTCCTCGCCTACAACGACCAATGCATTGAAATCGCTTACGACCAAGAATTGTTCGAGGCTCTCATTGGCCTCCGAAGGGAGGTTTTGACCTCAATGCATAAAAAAAGGGCGCAAGATTCGCGCCCTCTTCACCGCCGTCGAAGCGTTACCCCTCGGAACCGAAAGATCCGGTTCGAAGGGCACTAATGCTTACGCTGCCACCTCAATGAATCCGTCAAATGCTGGATAGAAGAGCGCCTTTTTGATCCTCAGGTTGATGCCTGCGTCTCTCACTGCGCGCTCATACTGCTGCATTTTCGGTGCGTATCGAGCTGCCTCACGTTGGAGGAACACCTGTTCGTCCATACCCTCCGGGCAGGCCGGTGACTTGTAGTCGCAAATCCAATAGGTGTCATCCTCAACGAACGACAGGTCAAGATAGCGGTGGACCCACCGACCGCCCATATAGGCGCTGACTTGAACCTCTTGACCGGACCCGGGACGCTTTTTCAGAATCCACTGCCCGCGTTCGCTCTGAATGGTCTTCACCACGAGATCAATCACCCGGGCAACGGCTGAAGGAACCTCGGCAGCAGGGTAACCTTCGCGGCGCAGTCGCGATGCGATCGCTTGGGACTTGGACTTCACACGCTCTTCAGACCATGTTTCAACACCCTCTTTGCCGATCAGCTCTACCACCCAGTGGAAAACGATCCCAACAGTCTTGGCCCGATAATCATTCCCCTCTTCCTCGCGCAACTCGTCGTTTAGTTCACTCTCCGTGGGCATTTGATCGTTGCTCGCTGCCGGAATGAAAAGGTTCTTGGGAAGCTGGACAGTAAAGCCGGCATCCAGACGTGCTTTCGACGGAACGCCTGTGGTGAGCGGAGCGGAAATAGGAATACCACTCTCAACCTGGCTGACGATATCGCCGACAGAAGGCCAGAGGCATTCAAGCAGCGATCCAGAAGCTGGCTTGATCGTCGAGGAGATGTAGCCGCCCTCCCCAGCATCTTCCTCGTCTTCATCATCCAGCAGGCGGCCGACGGACGCGACCAGGTAGCAATCCTGCTTGGCACGGGTGGTTCCGACGTAAGCCAGACGCCCACGCTCCTCGATCAGGTCCTGACGAACCATTTTGCCAATGAAGCTGAACAGTCGGCTCTCAGCAGTCGTTTTGTCCAAATGCCCTAGGTTGGGAACGATCGTGAAAGTGCCCGCGACCTGACGCCAGTAAAACAGAGGTGCCTCGTCCCGACTGCCAGTTTTGTTCAAGCCCGGAATAATCACGATGTCATATTCCAAGCCCTTGCTCTTATGGAGCGTCATCGCGGTCACAGACCCGGGCTTAGGGCTCGCGTAAGCACTGTCGATATCACGGAAGAAGGCTTGCGGGTCAGTCAGATCGCCAGTTTCAGTGTGCTTCGCGAGTAACTTGAAAATGGTTTCGACGTCATCCATTTCGCCCTCATTCACGGTTGCAGGGCCGCCCAGCGCAATCCAGGTGGATTTAACGGCCCAAGCTAGCTCTGTGCCACGGCTGGAGCGCTCAACGCCGCTCAGAATGCTCAACAGGTGCTTAACGCGAGTGCGCCCTTCGGGTGAGAGTTGCTCTTGAACTGTCTCGCTTTTGAGTGATTCATGAATCACCTGCCCGCCGCGCGCAACGGCAAGACAGTCCGTCCAGCTCAAGCCGACAAAAGATGCTCGGCAGAGTGTCAGCCACGAGGTGCGATCCCCGGCATGCCAAAGCGCTCGGGTCAGGGCAATCACTTCCGTCACTGGAGCGGATTCAGAAATCGGATCGATGTCTTGGCCGGTAACTTCAATACCTGCTGCTTTCAGCTCAGGCAGGATGTATTTCAGGTGGGAGCGTCCGCGCACTAGAATCGCGATGGACTTGGTCGGATCGTTGGCCTGCACGTCCTTGATGATCCGCGCCACTTCCTGGGCCTCGCCAATCGGACCGGTCGATACTGGGCGTACGTGGAAACCACCGTCACCCTTGCGAAATGGCACGGACGGCACGAACTTGAACGGTGAGTCTGCGAAAATCTTGGCGTAGGTCTCGTTGTTCCAGTTCACGACGCCGGGGGAGGAACGGAAGTTCACGACAAGGTGTAACACCTCCAACTCTTTCGCACCAAAGGAACGTGATTCAACCATGTTGTTGAACAACGTCACGTCCCCACCGCGGAAGTAGTAGATCGCTTGCAGCAAGTCGCCACAGAAAAAGATGGACCGACCATCAGTGTTTTCCCAGTGCGCAGTCAGCAGCAGCAACAGGTCGAACTGGGCCTGGTTAGTGTCCTGAACCTCGTCAACGAGGATGTGGGCAATTCGGTCTTCATCCAGCAGTGCATCACCCACACTCTCCTCCGTGCCGAGCGACTGAATGGCGCGTTGAGCGATCTCGGGGAAGTCCAGCGAGTTGGTCGCCTCGAACGTCAGAGTGAGGTTCGCCAGCAAGTAACGCAGGATGATGGTGAAGTGTTGGCACATCTCAGCAGCTGCCTGAGGATATTGCAGGTCTGGCAGAGTTGCTAGAACGCACAGTGCATCCGAAAACTCATCGGCGCGGCCGCTGCCCTTAATGCTGGCCAGCAGGCCGTTCATCTCTTTGGTCAGCTCGTGCTTCGCTGGGAAGCCATTTCGAGAGTCGACCTTGGAGCGGACCTTACCTTCTTTGGTGAGCATGTAACCGGCGAATTCGCGCAGGTATGCAAGGCAAGTAGGATCGGTCGAAAGGCCAGGGCGCGAAACCGCCCATGGAAAGTCAGAGAACACGCCTGAGGCTGCTGTGGTGCAATCCATGCACGATTCAACCTCCGTACCACTGATCACTGTCAGCGCTTGCTCAGCAGCCTGCAGGACCATATTGGAAACAACCTCCTGCATTACCCCGATGTCCAGGTTCATAATTCGGCTGGCCCACTGATCACGCTTGGCCAACAGGTTCGCAAACATCGGTACCAGTGTTTCAAAACGGTTCTTTGCGAAACTCAGTACCGCCTTGAGCGCATCAGCCAGCGCTTCCGGCAGATCGTTGTCGTTGACCGACTGCAAGGTTTCGAGAATGGCCAGTCGGTAGATCAGCGCCGCGTCGTCGGTAGTCTTACCCCCACCCAGACCGGACATGATCGGGGTTTTGCTGGCCAGGAAGGCGCAGAAGCTGTCAAAGGTCATAATGCGCAGACGGCTTGGGTTCAGAAGCAGATTCCATCCCAGTTGCTGATCACGCTCCAGCACCAACCGTGCCAGATGAAACTGCGGAATCTCGTGCGCCTCGGTCGGCACGATGCCGGTAGCGGCTTGTGACAGTGCCCCCATGACACGCTCAACGATCTCAGCAGCGGCCATGTTGGTAAAGGTAATGGCCAGCACTTCCTCTGGGCGCTCTACCGTCGTCAGGCACGCCAGCAGGCGCAGTTGCAGAGTCGAGGTTTTACCAGAACCGGCTGGGGCCATCAGCGCCATGGAACGGCGTGGATCGATAGCCAGCGCCCGTACAGCGCCATCGTGCGGATTCAAAGCAGCAACGGCTTCGAAAATTGGATCGAGGTGTGGCAGGCCTGGCAGTTGTACGAATGCGGTCATCTGAGAAACTCCTTTGTGATGGAGCCAGATTAACGACGGAAAGATGTGCCACCACCCAGCGCCAAAACCCAAAAACAAAAAACCCGGATCGGGGGTATACCCGTCCGGGGTTGTCGCAAAGGTGCTTGACGTCGCGGGTTAACGAGCGAGGTCTGCGAGGTACTCGTAGCCAATTGGGTACGTGTTCCCGCGAAGCTCAAGGTTTGCTAAGCCGGCAATGAAACCAGCACTCATGCGGTCCAATGCATCAGCCCACTCGTCACGCTGTTCGTGCCAGGCATCTTCGAAAGCACTCAACGGCGGCATCTCGCCTTTCCCTTTCTTGATCAGTGCCGGCGCGAAGTTACTGCGAGTATGAAAACCCAAGGATTTAGAGTTGACCTGAGCCAACGAAACCCCATCGATGCTTGCCCCGTCTTTGCCTTGCAGATCAATCTGGGTAGCATAAATAGGCAACTGAGGTTCAGTCATTTTGCGAGCATCAAGCCCACTCCTCCTGAGCGTGTTGCCAGTCTTATAGTCGTGAACAACATCGCGATACACCTCTTTGTCTGCGTCAAGGTAAATGCGGTCCCTGCGGTCGATACGAACAGTCAAAGACACCTCACCGATTTTGATCTCATGCGGTTCTTCAAAACCCAGCACCTCAAATTCGTGATCTCGTAATTTCTCCATCTCAAGCCACTCGACCACCAGGGCACACAGGCGCATCTGTTCGAGGCTGATCAGACGAGCGCCGTAACGCCAGATCAGCTTGTTCAGGAGCTTTTCCGAAGCACCAGCAACATGTCCCTGAACCTTGTCGACCAATTGCTCGTCATCCATCGCCTTGAGGGCTTCGGAGGTACGAACGTCTCTCCAGAAGAGTTCCAGTACAAGGTGAACCATCGTGCCCTGGATCTGCGGATCAAGACCGATCACCGGAATCGGAAACATCTCAGCCTGCAAGCGATTTTTTGCAAAGGCAAAGAATGGGGATTCAGCGTAGTTCTTGAAGATAGCTACGCCTCCCTTAAGGGTGGTCAACTCATCAGCGGATACCGCAGGGACTTCTTCAGGATCGAAAGTGGCGCGATCCAACGTACCGAGCATCTGGTCAATGAACAGCCCCTTGGACTCAACCTTCGGCGATGTTGCTGGCCAGCAGCCAAAAAGCTCGCTAGCCCCCAAAGGAGCCCCCTTCTCGTTGTGAGATGCGCACGACACCGTGACCGAGTCACTTGTGCTCAGAAGCGCGGCTACGACCTTTTGAGCGCGAATCAACGTGGCCTCGCTGGATGCCTCGGCAACGCCGGCCGCTATCTGCAGTTCCGTAGGAATAAAAGGGGAAGGCTCGGCACGCTCAGGAAGTACTGTGTTGGCAGCACCGAGCACCCACACCGCATCAAACGAAAGGCCGATAGCATCCTCATAGCCAAGAATGGACACCGGTGCGACATGAGAGATACGAGGCTGGAACTGACGGGTGTCTACGATTTCGCGGAGCCACATGAACGCACGTGCATAAGCCACCGTA